>CAZLKP010000072.1:354-14695 GCA_964560095.1 uncultured Bacteroidia bacterium | reverse complement strand
TCGTTTTTCTCACTTTCCGACTGTCCCCGCCAATCCAGCCTTCGCCCAGTACATAGACACTGTCGCCCGTAGCTGTCACCGTTTTTGATTTGGAGATGTAGCTGGGAATGGTCTTTCCGTGCCCTCTGAGTGGATAATACAGGGCCCCCAGCCAGTGCTGATTGTCGAGTCGCTGGTTTTCAATACCGGCCGAAACAGGTGCCCTGTCTAACAAAGGGATGACGATGTATTCCTTGCTGCCATCTTCTTGAATGACTTCGCGCTGAACCAATCCAAAGTAATAGTGGTATTGTTCGCCTCGGTATTCGCGATAATTCTTATCTACAATGTGCCAGGTGAAAATTCGGAAGGCATCGTCATCGGCTTTCAATACAGACACGGTTGGCAGGGAGTCCCAGGGATAGTAGTAGCTTTCGGGCCTTTCCAAAGTATTGATCAACAATCGGGCGAAATTTCGGTTCTGTTCAATCTTGTAATTGAGGGAGTCGTGCAATAGAATATCCTCAGCCATCACTGCCAGCTCTTTTTCAACCTGTGGCAGAGGTTTCTGAGCGTAGAGGGAACTGGCAGCAAAAAGACCGACAATCAAAAAAGCTAACCGGGTTTTGAAATGGTTCATGGGGAAAAGCATTCTGTGAAAGCCTGAACGAATTACAGACATGTTCTATTCCAACGATGAAGAATCTTCTGCTATTTTCCAACACACCTGTCAATGTGAGAAAGTTGTGCGTCACCGACAGTTTTCAGGTAATGTTGGTGAAAACAGCCTGCACGTCATCATCCTCATCAATGTTGTCAATTAATTTGTCCACTTCCGCCATTTGATCCTCAGTCAGGTCAATTGGGGAGGTGGGAATGCGCTTAAGAGCGGCGTTTTTGACATCCATACCCATATCTTCGAGGGCCTTCGACAAATTTCCGAATTCGGTATAATCGCCGTAGATGTACACGGTGCCTTCTTCGACGACAATTTCCTCCAGACCTGCATCAATCAGCTCCAGCTCCAAGCTCTCAAGGTCCAAATCTTCGGTTTCCTCGAATTCAAATACGGCTTTTCGGGAAAATAAGAACTCCAGGGATCCTGTCGGTACCAATCCTTGACCATACTTATTGAAATACATCTTGATGTTGGCGACTGTACGGGTTGTATTATCTGTGGCGCATTCCACAAATACCAGCACACCGTGTGGGCCTTTGCCTTCGTAGTTGACCTCGGCGTAGTCTGCCTGGTCTTTGGCTGTGGCTCGCTTGATGGCTGCGTCGATGTTGTCTTTGGGCATATTTTGCGCCTTGGCGTTCTGGATGGCCGTGCGCAGTTTGGCGTTCATGTCGGGATCAGGCCCGCCTTCCCTGGCGGCAACTGTGATAGCCTTTCCCAGTCTTGGAAACAAGCGCGACATTTTCCCCCAGCGCTTTTCTTTGGCGGCCCGTCGATACTCAAATGCTCTTCCCATGTTCGAATGAATGATTGAATACACAAACATAGGCAGGAGGAATGAGATTCTGGTTTTCATCTTCTTTTTTCCTGTTGCCAAATGCCTCATTTTTGCCTCATGTCGAGAATCATCCTCTCCCGCAAAGGTATGGATTCAGGATCTGGTGGCATGGCCAGCCCCATGTTGCATGGCCGCCTGCTGAGCCTGCCAATTCCGGATCAGCGGTCTGATATTCGCTATGCCTCTCTGCAGGCTGGCCCCGGCCTGAGCTATGGGGCATTGATTCATCAATTGGCTGGAAAACGAATGGCAACGGCACATCTTGATCCGGATCTGCAACACGGGGATCTGCCCAGAAAGCCCGGATGGAAGCCTGTTTATGGCCAAACAGGGGCTGCGCTTTCGCATTTGCGGTCAGAGGGCGTGGGAGCGGGGGATCTGCTTCTGTTTTTCGGATGGTTTCGGGAGGCAGAAAGGTGGGAAAGGAAGTGGCGATTCAAGTCGCTGAAAATGTAATCATTCGACGGCAGTTTTTTCTTACCTTGTTCGCATGGAGATTCGGTGCAGGTGCATACTACCCCTGTTTCTCATGCTGGTGATTCTCACCGCTTGCTTTCAAATCCGGCCGGTGGAGCCGCCGGGCCGTGCTACCTCCGATTGGATTTCTCCGACCGACTATGCTATCGTTCTGGACAACATGAGCCGGGCCATCAATCAGGGGAACACCCAGAATTATCTGCGTTGCTTTCAGTCGGATTCCTTTCGGTTTTTTCCCGTTGCTCGGCTGTTTAATGACAATGAAACCATCTGGGCCAACTGGTCGGCTCTGGATGAGCAGGGCTACCTTGATAATGTGCTAGCCAATCTTTCCGTGACTGGAAGCAACACCCTGATTCTGGAGCAGGCAGACCTGCAGGATGGGAGTTCTGATTCGGTGAAATATGTGGGGAATTACACCCTTCGGGTCAATCATTCCGATACCACCCTCACTACGCTCTTTGTTGGGCAGTTGCAAATGCTTATCAAACGGAACACCTTCAACGAATGGGAAATTCATCGCTGGACTGACATTGAATCGGCGCAGGATTCCAGTTGGAGTGAATTGAAATTGAGGTACGTTCAGTGATGAAGAACAGGGCGATAATCGGTTGGATCGTGGCACTGCTGGCGACAGCGGGAAGTACCTCCTGCAATCCATTTGCGCCGGAGTATGATCCCGATGGGCTCGCCAATGTGAATCTCTTGGGCGACCCCACCAACGTTGAAGGCTATTTTCGGTTGTTTAAAAATGCCTACGAATTACGCGACACCACACTCTATGGGCAATTATTTACCCAGGATTTTGAATTTGCGTATTATGATCCTGATTTGGGTCAGGAAATCAAGTGGGATCGGGACACAGAGCTGAGTATTTCCTACAATCTGTTTCAATCTGTCCTCCAGATTACCCTGGACTGGAATTATTTCACCCAACTGGACACCACAGATACCGAAGCCTCCGTCATCCGAAATTTCAACCTGATGATTGAGCAGGATGCTCAAACGGTCTTTTCGGGCAGCGGCCGAGCTCGTCTTCGCCTGAGGCGAGATGCTGTGGGAGAAGCCTGGCAAGCCTATTATTGGTTTGACGATTCAGATTTTTAAGCAGTTTTGCGGCATGGATCGTCTGTTTCCTCATCGGTTTTGGTCTTCTTTTTTGTCCTGGAGAGGCTTTTTGGGCACGATTGCGGTTTTTTCAGCTCTTCTGGCTGTGCTTCTATTGATATACGGGTACGAGAACAGCTTTCTACTTACTCATGTCAGCTGGGGGTATGTGTTTGATCTTGCCATGCCTCATTTCACCCATCTGGCAGATGGGGCGACGGTAGGCGGTATCCTTGTCATCCTTCGATCACGGAAGCAACCTGAGCTGATGCTGGGTCTGATGCTCAGCCTGATTCTTGTGCTGATTGTCGTGAATGTACTCAAGCAGCAGGTATTCACTGATTGGGACAGGCCGCCTTCGGTGTTTGCGGCCGATCAGGTGCGAGAGTTGTCTTTGGGCCTGGAAAAGCGGTTTAGCTTTCCATCCGGTCATTCCACCGCTGCGGCCTGCCTGGGTTGGTTTATCGCTGCCGTTCGACCCGGAGTAGCATGGGGCATCCTTTCCGGACTATTCGTCGTGTTTTTGGCCTGGACGCGGGTGTATGTCGGTGTTCATTTTCCCGGCGATGTGCTGGCGGGTCTGCTCCTGGGAACCATACTAGCCATGTTGGGTACCTGGCTGATTGGCATTTGGGTGGGAAAAGATCATAGCTGGATTGAGAAACCCTGGGCCAGGCCTGTGATATTTGCCTGCGGGGGTATCCTTTTTTTGGGAGGGATTATCAGTCTGCTCATCAAATATTATCTTTAACCCGCATGTTACAGACTCTGGATCGCTGGGATGTTGAACTTTTTCGTTTGCTGAATGGATGGCACACAACCTGGATGGACCCGGTGATGGAGGCCTTGAGTTCGCGCATGCTCTGGATACCCGGGTATGTTCTGATCGCCTACTTTTTGGTTCGGACCAAAGGCTGGAAAGACTTGATGGTATTTGGTGTGATCACCGGCCTGATGGTGATCTTGTCAGACCAAATTGCATCGGGAATCCTAAAGCCCTGGATGGCGCGGTGGCGACCCTGCCGGCCCGAAGCTGGTCTGGACTTCGTCGTTCACATCGTCAACGGACATTGTGGCGGCAAATATAGCTTTGCCTCCTCCCATGCCGCCAATTTTTTTACCATGGCGACCCTGTTTTCCCATCGGTTCCAGGCGAGGCCCTGGCCGTTCATTTTTCTCCTGCTGGCATGCCTGACAGGCTACAGCCGGATTTATCTGGGTGTGCATTATCCGGGTGATATTCTCGCAGGTAGCCTGATCGGCTTCCTTTGCGGCATATTGGGGTGGATAGGGTATGGGTATTGGTCGAAGGGCAATGGTCGAAAGTCGATGGCCTAAAATCGATGGTCAAGAACCTTCAGTCAATCCCCACCGACCAGTGACTAATCAAAACGCATTCACCTGAGAAACAAACGATTCCGTTTTCATTCGAGGGCCGTATCGTCGGCTGGTAACCATGAGGGAGCAGGTGTATTCGTTGGTGTCCCGATCCCATGTCATTTTGAATTCAACCACCCGGTCGTGTGTAATGGCGACGTAATGGTCAACGTTATTATCAGGGCTCTCCATTTCTTTGGTATCAAAATCGACCATTTCCAGGTAGGTGACACAGGCCTCCATGACCTGATGGGCCTGATTTTTATCTGTGTACAATCTCTGGTCTTCAATGGCATAGAGTACCCCATCGAAGAAGTGGTATCTGACTTCCTGGTTTTTGTGAACCGTCCCGGTCCAAAGACTGATACTGTTTTCTGATATAGACCGGAAGTAGGTTCTGGATTCCAGGAACTCCCGGACTTCCCCAGTATCCTGGCCAATATTGACAAACAAAGCTGATTGGGAAAAAACTGATGTGCTAAGGAGGAGAAGAGCAATGGTGTAAATTTGCCTCATATGCAAGGATTAGCAGGCGTTGAGGAAGCAAATTATGATTTTTGGGATATTCCTTATAATAGAAATTCAGATTATTCTAACATTGTTTTCTCTGTCACTTCCTGCGAAAACTGTTTCAGTTTTAAGAGAAACTGAAGTAGCTTTGTTGTCTTATTACCATAGGTCATGTCGGACACTCCCAAATTTATTTTCGTCACTGGTGGCGTTACCTCCTCCTTAGGAAAAGGAATTCTTGCCGCTTCGCTGGCGAAGCTGCTTCAAATGAGGGGATACAATCCCATCATCCAGAAGTTTGATCCTTACATCAATGTGGACCCTGGGACCCTGAATCCTTACGAGCACGGGGAATGCTATGTGACCGAAGACGGGGCCGAAACCGACCTGGACTTGGGGCACTATGAGCGATTTCTGAATGTGCCTACCTCCCAGGCCAACAATGTCACCACAGGAAGGATTTACGAAACGGTTATTCGAAAGGAGAGAAAGGGAGAATATGGTGGTAAAACGGTGCAGGTGGTGCCGCACATTACAGATGAGATCAAGCGGCGATTTGCTCTGATCAATGAAAGTGGAACGTTTGACATCATTATCACTGAGATTGGAGGAACAGTGGGTGATATTGAGTCTTTGCCCTACATCGAGGCCCTGAGGCAATTTCGATATGACTATGGTCCGGAGCACTGCCTGGTGATTCACTTGACGTTGTTGCCATTCTTGGGGGCTGTGGGCGAGCTCAAAACCAAGCCGACCCAGCATTCAGTCAAAACCCTGCTTCAATCGGGTATCCAGCCGGACATACTGGTATGCCGGTCAGAAAAAAAGGTCCCCCTGGACGTGCGCCAGAAAATTGCCCGGTTTTGTAATGTACGGCTCGAAGAAGTGATTGAAAATCTCAATGTTTCGTCCATATATGAAGTCCCCTTCTTGCTCAAGCGGGAAAACCTAGACACGGTAGTTTTGAAAAAGCTGAGTCTGCCTACCAAGGTGGAGCCTGATATGTCATTCTGGAAAAAATTCGTTTCACGACTCAAGAATCCATCTGAAGAGATCCGCGTTGGGCTTGTTGGTAAATATGTGGAGCTCCATGACTCTTACTTGTCGATTTCAGAATCGCTGAAGATCGCCGGTGCCCACAACGAACTGGACATCAATATTCATTGGGTCCATTCTGAAGATCTGACACCAGAAAACCGGAGTCGATTGCTCGGCAATCTGAATGGAATCCTGGTGGCGCCGGGATTTGGGGAGCGCGGGGTGGATGGCAAATTGCTGGCCGTAGAATTTGCTCGGGAAAACAAAATTCCTTTTTTCGGTATTTGCCTTGGGATGCAGATGGCCGTGGTAGAGTTTGCCAGGCATGTCCTGGGGTGGAAAGATGCTCATTCGACCGAGTTTGAGCCAAAAACCGAGCATCCGGTGATCGCCCTGATGGAGGAACAGAAAAGAGTGGATCAAATGGGTGGAACCATGCGTCTGGGAGCCTACGCGTGTACGTTGAAACGGAATACCATCGCTCACAAGGCTTATCAATCCACACGTGTCCTGGAACGGCACCGTCATCGGTGGGAATTCAACAACGAATTCCGCTCAAAAATGGAATCTAAAGGGATGGTCATGAGTGGATGCAACCCGGAAACAGATCTGGTGGAGATTATCGAGCTGAAACCCTCCAAACATCCGTTTTTTATCGGAACCCAGTTTCACCCGGAATACAAAAGCACGGTGGAAAGTCCGCATCCGTTATTTCTGGCATTTGTCAACGCAGCTCAAGAAAGGCAAGCAGAATATGCCGAAGAGAGTTCCAACTAATCCGTTCATCCAGGAGTCTCTATTGTCAAATTTTGTCTGTACCTTTGCGACTCCATTTTTGAACTAAATCTGTAAGGCATCCGGAGAGCAAACGACTGATGCCTAAAGACAGAAATTATATCCCGTTATCTCATGGATAGAAATGCCATCACCGGCATCGTGCTCATTACGGTTCTGACGCTGGTGTATTTCACGTTTTTTTCGCCCAAACCGGCAGAAAATCCTGAAACCGCCAATTCCACCACTAAGACGGAGCAAAACAATTCAGAGGTAGAAAGTGATTCTACCAACCCTGCCCTGGAAAAGCCGATTGTGGTTCGGGAAGGAATGACTGGAGAAGACATTGACTCGGTGGAGACCCTGCGGCGGATGAAGCTGTATTCAGACTTCTACGTGGCATCAGAAGGCGAAGAATCGATCGTCACCGTTACCACGGAAAAGCTGACCGTCAACCTGAACACTCGGGGTGGGGCCATTCGCTCAGTCTATCTAAACGAGTACGAAACCCACGACTCCCTACCTCTGCCGGTGGTTCAGCCACATGAAGGGAATGAGATGTTTTTTCAGTTTTACTTCGAAGGGGCGGAAGGAAAAACGATCAAAAGCTCTGATCTCTTTTTCTCTCCTGACCAAACGGAGAAAGAGCTGAATGTGACCGGGGAAGACTCTTTGGTGCTTCGCATGATTGCCCGAGTGTCTGAGAATCGGTTCCTCGAACAGCGCTACACCTTTCGGGGCAATGCCTATGATGTCGGCTATGATGTTCGCTTCAAGGGGCTAAAAGATCGTCTTGGGAGCTATTCTTCCTACGAATACAACTGGACTTCTTTTCTCCCAAAAACGGAGCTGTCGGTCAAAAATATGCGGCAGAAAACGTCCGTTGCTTATAAGCAGTTGGATGATGTGGAAAAGCTCAGCGTATCAGATGAGCGGGTCAAAGAAGAACTTCGCACCCCCGTAGACTGGATTTCCTACAAAAGCCAGTTTTTCTCGGCTATTCTGATCCCAGAGCAATCATTTAATTCTGCCAATATCCTGCAACAGGCGCCTCCCGGTGAGGAAATCAATAAAATCATGGCCTCCAACATGAAGGTCGATTGGGATCGGTCGGATGATATCATCTCCAGCTATATGTGGTATCTCGGCCCGAATGAGTATTACACGCTTAATAGCTACAAAGAGGGGCTCGAAAAGGAAATGGATATGGGCTGGTGGATCATCTCCTATATCAATATCGGAACCACCTATGTGTTTAAGTTTTTGGAGGGATT
The DNA here is from genome assembly GCA_964560095.1 of uncultured Bacteroidia bacterium. GTDB lineage: Bacteria > Bacteroidota > Bacteroidia > J057 > J057 > JANQTF01. The sequence goes on along the minus strand of CAZLKP010000072.1, from coordinate 6,642 downwards.
CATATCAAATTATGGCTTGATCATCATTATCCTGGCGATCATGATTCGGACGCTGATCCTGCCGCTGACGTTCAAGAGCTTTGTTGGTATGGCCAAAATGCGGGTACTCAATTCCTCGCCGGAAATGAAATCGCTGGATGCAAAGTATAAAGATGATTCCCAGAAGCTGCAAATGGCCAAAATGTCGGTCTTTCGGGAAATGGGTGTGAATCCGTTGGGAGGGTGCCTGCCGATGTTGTTTTCTTACCCGTTCCTGATTGCGCTGTTCTTTTTCTTCCCGCAGTCCGTGGAGCTTCGGCAACAATCCTTTCTGTGGGCCAATGACCTTTCTACTTACGATGCTATTATTTCTTGGGACGCCCAAATTCCGATCCTGAGCAGTGTCTATGGCAATCACATTAGCTTATTTACCCTCCTGATGGCGATTTCAACCTTCGTCTTCACCTGGTATCAGCAGCAGTCTCAGCCTACCCAGTCTAATCCAGCTCTGAAATACGTGGCGTACTTTCTGCCGATATTCCTGCTGATCTTTCTGAATAACTACGCCTCTGGCCTCTCGCTGTATTACTTGACCTCGAACATTCTCTCTATCACGCAGAATGTCGTCATACGGCGATTTATTGACGATGAGAAGCTGCTACAGAAAATGCGCGATTCCCAGAAAAAAGGAAAAGGGAAAAAAGGCAAAAAAAGCGGTGGCGGTGGAAAAAACCGGTTGGAGCGATGGGCGGAATCTCAACAAAAGAAACAAAAGCAAATGGCGCGTCAGCGCCAGGATGGTGCCGCCAAAAATCGTCAGGGAAGGAGGAGAAAATGAGAAATAGGAACAATACTGTAGATGGACCGGCAGATATGTATGCTGATTTCCACTCACTCGTGACGAATCATTGACCCGGGTGCCCCAATGTTCGGGCACCCTCCTTTTCAGGAGAGAATTCCCTAGTTTGCGATTATGCAGGAATCCCTTCATCGTCTCAAACGTGTATGGCTGGCCTTGTGGAGAAGATCTGGCCGATGGATTCTCCGCAGAAAATGGTTGCTGGGTGGCGGTACATTGGCTCTGACGATCTGGCTGTTGAGCCTGCCTGCCCAACTGTTTGATGCTCCTTATTCCTCGGTCCTTCTTGATCGTGATGGGCAATTGCTGGGGGCGCGAATTGCCGCTGATGGCCAGTGGAGGTTCCCGGTGAGCGATTCGGTTCCTGAGACATTTACCAAAGCGATTACTACCTTCGAAGACAAGCGCTTTTTTTCCCATCCGGGCGTGGATCCCCTGGCTCTGGGGCGTGCGCTCTGGCTCAATGTGACCCATAAGGAGATTCTGAGTGGAGGCAGTACACTCTCCATGCAGGTCATTCGTCTGTCCCGACCCGGGAAACCAAGGAGTCTGGTTCAGAAATTTATCGAAATCTGGCTGGCCACCCGCCTGGAGCTGTCTCATAGCAAAGAAGAAATTCTGGCCCTCTACGCTGCGCATGCTCCCTTCGGAGGAAATGTCGTAGGTCTCGAAACAGCTGCCTGGCGCTACTTCAGCCGACCAGCAGGGCAACTATCCTGGGCGGAAGCTGCTACGCTGGCCGTTTTACCCAACGCTCCCGGTCTCATTCACCCCGGAAGAAATCGGGATGCCCTCCGTCTCAAACGGGATCGCCTCTTGAACATGATGTTGGAGGCAGAGGTGGTTGATTCCATGGAGTACGATCTGGCCTTGCTGGAAGCACTTCCGGAAAAACCACACCCTATTCCCAATCTTGCCCCGCATTTGCTGGCCCGATGTCAACTGGCCGGCCAAACTAGCGACGATCCTGTTTGGAGTACCATACAGCTGGATCTGCAAAAGCGAGCCAATGAACTCGTTGCCCTGCATCACCGACGGCTCAGCGCCAATGGTATTCATAATGCAGCCCTGCTTGTTGCAGAGATCGAAAGCGGATCGGTTATCGCCTATGTCGGAAATACGGAAGGAAGCGATCCCAATGAAGGGCATGCAGTCGATATCATCACAGCCCCCCGCTCCACAGGCAGCATTCTCAAGCCTTTCCTGTATGCAGCAATGCTACACGAAGGCGAAATGCTGCCAAGGACCCTGATAACCGATGTGCCGAGTTACTACGGCAGCTTTTCACCTACCAATTACGATCAGCAATGCCATGGCGCTGTTCCAGCTGATGAAGCCCTGGCCCGATCTCTCAATATCCCGGCCGTGAGAATGCTTCACAAACATGGGATTCATCGATTTCAGCAGGAGTTGATAGCCCTTGGACTCACCACCTTATTCCGTAGTTCAGAGGATTATGGACTGAGTCTGATTCTCGGTGGGGCAGAAGCCAGCCTGTGGGATTTGACAGGAGCATATACCGGTATGGCCCGGATTCTTCGGCACTATTCTTCGTACAACGGCCGCTATGATCCGGATCCGTTTTCACCATTGACCTATATCCATCGTGAACAACGAGCGCAGCTACGGGACGAAGACTGGGACCAGATGAGAGAATCGGCGTCATTGTCAGCCGGGAGTGTCTGGCACACATTCCAGGCCATGAAGGAATTGAAGAGGCCAGGCGAGGACGCCGGCTGGCGAAATTTTAGTTCTTCTGCGTCGGTGGCCTGGAAAACGGGTACTTCGTATGGGTTTCGTGACGCCTGGGCGATTGGTGTGATTCCGGGGTATGTGGTGGGTGTCTGGGTGGGGAATGCCGACGGAGAGGGGAGACCGGGGTTGGTGGGGACGGAAGCAGCAGCTCCCATTCTGTTTGACATGATTTCAGCCCTGGACCGGGAATCGGAGGCTTTTCGGATGCCATACGATGATTTGGTTCAGGTGCCGGTTTGCGAGGAAAGCGGTCACCTGGCAGGGGAATACTGCACAGCGGTGGATTCTGTCTTTGTACCTGCCCGGGGTATGCAGACAGACCGCTGTCCTTACCACCAGATCATCTGGACAACAGAAGATGGCAGACATCGGGTCCATAGCGACTGTGAGTCACGCCATAGAATGTTTGCTGATAGCCTGTTTGTCCTATCTCCCCAGCAGGAAGTTTATTTTCGCATAGATCATCCTTGGTATCGGCCCATCCCTCCCTGGCGATCAGATTGCCAGCAACGAATGACAGGGGAGGTCGGTCCTTTAGCCCTTTCTTATCCGATACCCAATGCTTCGGTATTTCTGCCTACTGAACTGGATGGTGCACCGGGAAAACTGGTGCTTGAGGCTGCTCACAGCCGTAGTGGGTCCGCGATCTTCTGGCACCTGGATGAAACATACCTGGGTTTTTCCCAGGACATCCATCAGATGGTGGTTCGGCCAGGGCCTGGAGACCACACGTTGACTTTAGTGGATGAGGAAGGGAATCAGGTAATCCGAAGGTTTCGGGTGTTGTCTGTGGAGGCCGGGCCAGAATAGTGAAAAGGGGTGGGGCAATAAAAAATGATTTTTTTCACCAAAACAGGATGTAAGAAATTCCCCGTTCTGTTGATATTTTTCATTTTTTCCGATGACTGAGGCGTTTCCCTACAAGCTGTTTATTCGCTGAATGCTCAGTGAATCAAGGTTCCGGGCTGAATCAGCCGCTATTAAGGTTGAATCCAGAAAAATTGTTCCTAAACCATTGTACATCAGTAATTCCAATAAGGATGTCAAGGTCAGACACATGGAATGTTTGTTATCTGTTTTGTGGACTTATAAATAATTACGTGGAATGTAGTTCGAGACTCATAATAGTTGGATTTGACAAACACTGCAAAAATGGATGAAAGGCGCAAGTCCTCGAAATGTTGGAAAGATTGAAGGAATGCGTAGAAAAACAGGCTATTGACATGCTATTTGAGCATGTAAGAATTCGGGAAATCAATAGCCTCCCGAATTCTTATCGCATGTTGAGTTTGGGGTAATAGTTTCAACATGCATTTGATTACCGTTCCTGTTCTGCCTTCCCAATGGAAGTGCGTTTGGTCCCCTTCACTATACAGGTAGGAAAAGGGAAGATATCCAAGGTTGCTCGCCTTGACCAAACCGCCTCATATTTGGGAAGGCTTTTTTCATTTCCCGTACAGAAACAGCAATTTGGGCAGTAAAATCACGCTGCACCATGTGTTTAATTGTTTTTGCCTACCGGGCTGTGCCCGGTCAGGAACTGGTTCTGCTGGCCAACCGGGACGAATTTCTCCATCGACCAGCTATTCGGATGTCGTGGTGGGACCATCAGCCGCAGGTGCTGGCTGGTCGAGATCTGGAAGCAGGCGGTACCTGGATGGGCATTAATCGCCGTGGGTCATGGTCTGCCATCACCAATTATCGGGAGCCAGGAAGGATGATACCAAATGCCCCTAGCCGGGGACATTTGGTATCAAGCTATTTGGAAGAAAATATAACACCGTTATCCTTTGTTAATTCTGTGGCAAAATCGGCTGACCGGTACAATGGCTATAACCTGCTATGTGGGGCAGGGGAGGAGCTGGTTTATTTCTCCAACCGAAATGGAAAGGAGCCACAACGGCTTCGCCCTGGGATCTATGGGCTGAGCAATGCTTTTCTCGATACTCCCTGGCCAAAAGTGGAAAAGGCGAAGCGGCAGTTTTATGAGGCTACGAAGGAGGGTAGGGTAGTGCAAGCAGATTTGCAATCAATCATGCGGGATACAGATCCAGCTCCGGATCCGGAGTTACCACATACGGGCGTTCCGCCTGAAGTGGAAAAGGGCTTGTCATCGCCTTTCATTCATATCCCTTCGATGAATTACGGTACCCGACTCACGACTTTGCTCACGATTTCAGATGTTGGAGACATCCAGATGACAGAGTGGGGCAGAACTGCACATGACTCTGTCATGAGTTATAGATTTCACAGAACGGCAGAATGACAATTATCTCATTGCTTATTGATCACATCTGAAGTAAGTTCAAAGAAACAGAAGACTGAGATATGAATGTCCGTACAGTATTGTTGCTTGCAGGGTTTTGGACTTTGGTTATGCCAGCGTTAATCGCGCAGGCTCCGCTTCCACTATTTGCTTCAGATTCCATCATTGAGCTAACGCTAAAAGGGGATTTGCACGCTGTAATCCGGGATCGAGGGGAGGAGCGTAGCTATCATAAGTGCCAATTGTTTCTCAAGCAACCCGGAGGGGATTCAATATTATTCCCAATCAAAATCAAAGTGAGAGGCAATTTTCGCCGTCGGCGATCTACCTGTCCCTTTCCGCCGCTACGCTTCAATTTTGATAAAGATGAGTTGGGCGGAACGCTGTTTGATGGGCAGAATAAAATCAAACTGGTCACGCACTGCAGGGGGCGGAACCAGGCATTTGAACAGAAGCTGTATCAGGAGTATTTGGTGTACCGAAGCTACAACAAGATTACAGACGAAAGTTTTCGTGTGCGGCTGATCAGGATCACCTATATCAACACCGGGCGGCGACCTTATGTAGAATACCATCATGGTTTCCTTATTGAAGATGATGACCATGTAGTTGATCGTATGGGTGGAGGTGTCAAAATAGAAGGGGGAAATGTGCACCCTCTCAAAGCAGATCCGGTTTCTGCCAACCGCGTGGCCCTGTTCCAGTATATGATTGGTAACACAGATTGGTCGATCTCCGGTCAGCACAACCTCAAATTGGTTCTGACTACTCCGGGGACACCCCCCAAAATCATCCCTTACGATTTTGACTGGTCTGGCATCGTAATGGCCCCTTATGCGGAGCCCAACCCAATTCTGGAACTCACCTCGGTTCGAGAACGTAAATTTCGCGGTTTTTGTCGTCCGGAGGAAACCTGGACGCCGGTGTGGGAAGAATTCATGCAGGCGAAGCCTGATATCCTGGCTTTGTATCAGGAGTTTCCACTCCTGGAGGAACGCGAGCGAGAACAGGCGATCGAGTATATAGAGAACTTTTATGAGATCATTGAAGATCCTGGCAAGAGGGCGTGGGAAATCGAAAAGCAATGTCGGATAAATAAGTGATAAATATTCTAACGATGTTATGGAAATATCGTGCTTTTCTCCATGACACGTATTCTTGTTTATAGAAGTAGATGTGAAAGCAAAAGCCCAGGAGGATGATCTGGAAGCTTTTGCTCACACATTTTTCGATTCGATGCGGGTCGGTGATACGACCGCCATTAGCGCTATGTGGACTCGGGGTGCCACAGTACGTTCTGTAGGTGAGCGCGAAGGAAGGGTAGAGGTAAGTATCGGAGATCGGGCTGGCTTTCTGAAAACCGTGGCAACCATGGCTAGCCGCCTTGATGAACAGGTGTCGAATCTGCAGATTCACCAGGACGGCCCAC
>CAZLKP010000072.1:0-344 GCA_964560095.1 uncultured Bacteroidia bacterium | reverse complement strand
CCCACTGGCGAGCCTTTAGATGAGCTATCGTTTTTTACTGGACGGTGAAGCGCACCATTGCGGAGTGAACCAGTTTGTACTGGTGAACCACCAAGATCAATGGCAAATCAATTACCTGGTTAACACAAGAAGTGATGATAGGAAATGGTTATAATTTCTAACGATGTTATTAAGCAATATAAGTGCAATTAAGCGGCCACTTACTGTTCTGGGATCAAAATACTCTTTGGACCGTGGCGAAAGCAATCATTCATACCAGAAGGAAATTTTGTCAATAATCTTATTTTTCTAGACAGGTGCCCATTCGACTTTTCTTTATTCTTATTAGTCGTATAATCAAGTAC
>CAZLKP010000071.1:0-14758 GCA_964560095.1 uncultured Bacteroidia bacterium | reverse complement strand
GGAAATTCGAGAGGGATCTCAGGAGTAATTGATACAGGTATTGCTTGTCTGCCGCCAGGTATTTAGTATTGATTCCTGCCTGATTGGCCTGTTCTTCGAAGGAGGGCGAATCCAGAGAAGCATGCTCGCAGGCAAGGTCAAACAGTGCCAGATATTGCGGATGCTTTTGGGTCATGTGACGTTGAGCGAATATTGTGAAATAACGCTTCTCAGACATGCTGAGTGTATGAATCAGGTCCAGTAGTTTATCCTGTTTGGCCATTGGTGGGTGAAGGGTTTGAGACGTAAGTCATTGTCAGTGGAAATCAAAGGTCGGGCAATCAATTCTTTTTTCCCGGCGTTATGTAGGCAGAATGAGCAACTTGTGTTGCCCTCCTCGCGTTGAACAACGACATTGTAAGTAACAACCATTCATATATGAATTTGCGCATGCACGGAATCATTCTGGCTATCCTGATCATGGCCCTGGGCTCCCATTCCTCCCTGGGGCAACGGGCCAGGTATAAGCCTCAGACCCACCAGATAGAGCTTCGTGCCGCTGGTCTGGACTGGATGAGTGGCCATCAGCAGTTTGATGTGCTGGGCAATACGCCATTGGTGTTTTCCGGCGTGAATGGGATTCGCTATCAGTATAATCGCTCCCTCGCCAATGCTTTTCGCCTGGGTGCTACCTACACACCTTCCACCTGGACGGCTTCAGAACCGATTGGAGGTTTTTCTGCCTATACTGCAGATCTGGTCACCACAGATCTTCATCTGGGCTATGTGAGGCGGTATCACATAGGCCCACTTCAGTGGTATGCCGGGGCTGATCTACGCGGAGGAATGTCGAGCCTGAATGAAAACGGTGAACAGATAAATGGGATGTATGACAATAAGTATGAGGTTCTGCATTACGGGCTCTCAGCAGTGGCTGGTCTGCGTACGTACCTGAATCCTTATGTTTCTTTTTCTCTAGAAGCCAATGCCACATATCTCCGTCATCAGCCGCAGGTAGCGGTTGTCTCCGAGCTACCTTACCAGATTTTTGGAGAGCAGACGTTCCACAGCGGCATCTCAGCCTGGCTGGCCTTTCATTTTGTGCCCCTTAAAAAGCGCTGCACCTGCCCCAAAGTGCGAAGAGGCCCTTAGCTTCTAGGACTCATGGCAGTCACCACATCATCGGGTGTCAAGTCTCTCATGCATTTGAAGTGCCCTTTCGGACAGGCCTGATAGCCAATTTTAGAACAGGGTCGGCACGAGAGAGCTTGATTTTCCAGAATAACAGAGGTCGTCTTGTAGGGAGTCATCCCCAGAGCAGGAACGGTATTGCCCCAGATCGAATAAACCGGTTTGCCCAGTGCAGCTGCGATGTGCATAAAACCCGTGTCGTGGGTCAGGACATCTGCTGCGAGGTTGAGCAGGGCTGTGGACTGAAGGAGGGAATAGGTTTGGATTCCGTCAAAAACCGGCACCTGCAACTCCGGGAGGATGATGTTCCGTTCTTCCTGTGCATCGGCTCCGCCGATGAGAATGATCGGTCGCTGTAGGCGGTTGAGCGTTTCGATAAAATACGCAGGAAGCCATCGTTTGGTCCGGAACTTAGCCCCCAGCACCACGCCCAGCCTGCCTGAGTCAGGAAGGGTGGGAGCCACGAGGTTGTTAGCCCATTGATCCAATTCTGCTGGATAAAACAGATCCAATCCACCATTGTCAAGTTGCACACCCGCTTTTTGCAGCGTTTTCCCATAGCGGGTGACAATGTGAGGGAGCCATTCCGAGGGGTATCCGGATTTCCTCACCATCAGATATTTGTGGAGGTTCTTTTTATCCACCACCGAAGATGGCACCATCAGCGCCAGGCGGATTCGCAGGGATCGGAGGTTATTATGCAGGTCCAGGATCAGGTCAAATGTCTCCCGTTTCAGTTTCTGTACCGTGCTGCGGAGAGAGTCCTCCAACACATGAATTCCATCTATTTGAGGGTGATAAGCATACAAATCCCGGTAGGCAGCCTTGGTGAGCACATGCACCTCGCATTCTGGCAGGCCTTGCTTGAGGCTTCTGACCACCGGCGTAGTCAATACAATGTCGCCGATAGAACTGAATCGAATCACTAGGATTTTTCGGATGGGCCTTCGCATGATGTAAATCTAGGAGGTAGAAGAATGGTTGACCACTCATTGGGTTGGAATTCTTAGTCTGGCTCGGAGTTTTTCCAGCTCTTTGTCGGGGGGAAACAGGGTACAGGGGGCTCCTGAAAGCAGCACGTCTCCAGGGACGGAGAGTCCTTCCTGTTCTGTGATCCAGGGCTCAATTCGCCAAAACATGCCGCTCCAGGAGGGAGCCAGACTGATGACACGCAAAGAGCGACCCCATCTAGGATCATGCCTGAATGATTGACGGATTTGGGTGATATGTTGCTCGGAAGGAAACCCCTGAATCGACTGAACCCAGGCATCCGGGTTTCCGCCTTTTGCCGGGGCCTTGACTTCTCGCTTATCCGACTCAGGGCTTTCCAGCCAGATTTCTCCCTCAAATTCATCCCACCCTGATCTGATAGACCGGATGTACGCCTTCAATGCATCTTTTTTCCACCCTTCTTCCACCCAGGGGCCACTAAATAATATCCAGGATGGCGGATGAGCAGACGATCGCAGCAGCAATCCCGACAAGTCTGTGAACCAGTCGTCGATTCGGGAGATCGGAATGGGGATGCTGTCGTGAGCCAGGGTAATTCTCACCCCAAATGGCAATTGATGCTTGGACAGCCGTTTGACCAGCGTATCCATAGGGTGGGCAAGGTAATATTGGTATCCGGCAGTAGGCTGTTTGGACTCCGGGTGAATGGCGAGATTGATCATGAGCCCAAAAATCCCTCCGGACTGAAGGGCGGGAATACGGTTCACGCCTGTGGACATACGGCAGGTATCATGGAGATCCACCCCGATCCATATTCTGGCCTGGTTGCTGAGCGGAGCTTTCCGACATCCAACCATCGCGACCAGGACCAGGATGACAACAACCAACCCATGCTGATGGAGGGATCTCATGGACGCAGGAGTTCTACTTGTAGTAGGGAAATATCAAATACCATCGGTGCCCAGGGGCCGAGATCCGGGTGAATAGACCGCGGGCCGTAAGCCAATTCGGGAGCCAGGATCAGCCGCATGGAACCTCCTTGTCCAATCATAGGAAGTGCCTGTTGCCACCCGGTAACGAGCCGGGACAGGCGCGAGCGTAATGGCTGCCCTGCATTGGCAGAATCCACCACTGTACCATTCAGCCCGGCAGCGGCATAGGCCACTGTCACAATGCTGCTCAGCTCAGGCTGAATACTGTCTCCGGGTGACAAAATATGAACCCACAAACCATCTTGATCTGCTTGAAAGGTAAGTCCCGACTGTTCTATAAATTCCTGAATATCATGTTGGATCCTGGCCGTTCTTTCTTCAGGTGTTTCCCCGCTGGAAAAACAGCCAACCAGGAGGAAAACGGGGAGGAAAAACACAAATAGAAACGGATGTCTGTGCATAACAAGGTAATCTGCCCGGAAGCTAGGAATTTTCCGGCAGGAAGCCCTCAGGGATTGCGTAATGTCAATTTCTTGGACCATAATTTTGTTTACATTTACTCTGCCTTTTTACCCCGTGTACCTGATTATTGACACTAATCCGATTTATTAGAATGAACGTTACTACGAACCGCAAATTTCGCCCCGGTGTGCTTCATGGAGATGAGGTAACCGAACTCCTAAATTTTGCAAACGAAAAGAATTTTGCTCTCCCCGCAGTCAACGTCGTTGGCTCCAACACCATCAACGCTGCTTTGGAGACGGCTGCTCAGGTCAATTCACCTGTGATCATCCAGTTTTCTAATGGAGGGGCGGTTTTCAATGCTGGTAAGTCTCTGTCTAATGACGGCCAAAAAGCCGCTATTTTGGGAGGTGTTTCCGGTGCCCACCACATCCATATGATGGCAGAAGCCTACGGTGTGACTGTCATTCTCCATACCGACCATGCTGCCAGAAAGCTCCTTCCATGGATCTCCGGTCTGCTGGATTGGGGTGAAAAATATTATGAGCAGTATGGGCGTCCGCTGTACAGCTCACACATGCTTGATCTTTCTGAAGAGCCGATTACAGACAACCTCGATACCTCTGTGGAGTATTTCAAGCGCATGAATGAGCTAGGAATGACCATCGAAATAGAGCTTGGCGTGACCGGTGGAGAAGAAGACGGTGTTGATAACACGGATATCGATAGCTCTAAGCTCTATACCCAGCCCGACGAAGTGGCCTACGCCTACGAGCGTCTCAAGGCTGTGAGCGATCGCTTCACGGTTGCTGCTGCCTTTGGAAACGTCCACGGGGTGTATAAGCCCGGAAATGTGAAGCTGACGCCTGTGATCCTGAAGAATTCTCAGGAATATGTAAAAAACAAGTTTCAGACTGGCGATGACAATCCAGTCAACTTCGTATTTCACGGTGGTTCCGGCTCCACCCGCGAAGAAATCCGTGAGGCCATTGAATACGGTGCGGTGAAAATGAACATCGACACCGATACTCAGTGGGCATTTTGGGAAGGCGTGCGTGCCTATGAAGCCGCCAACCATGACTATCTCCAGGGCCAGATCGGTAATCCGGAAGGAGACGATAAACCCAACAAGAAAAAATACGACCCGAGAGTATGGCTGCGCGAAGCTGAAAAATCCTTCGTGAAGCGACTCGCCGGTGCCTTCGAAGACCTGAACGCCGTGGGCGTTCACGATCTGTAAGAGTGGCTTATTCAATAAAAAAAGCCCTCTGGAGTCCCCGGAGGGCTTTTTTTATTGTCGAAGTCAATTGACCCTTCGGGTGCATATCTGCCTCCTTGGTTCTACCAAGATGGTGCTTCTCCGAGGCATGCTGGGTTATTGCGCTATGCGCTTGTTATGGTTTTGGGTGAAGGGGCAAGGACGTGACCGGCATGTTTCGGGATTTATTAATCGGTAACCCAGCGAGTGTTATCTCTCCCTCTCAGGATGCGACGCTGCCCTCACCCTAGCCCTCTCCCACGGGGAGAGGGCTAGGGTGAGGGTCCTTTTCTTGCAGCTGTACCGTGAAGTCTGTCAGGTCCACGCCGCCTTGTTCATCGACATCTGCTTGAGAAACGACTCCTGGCAGACGATGATTCTTTTGGATAAACGCATTTACCTCCGTGTGAGTTATCACGAAGGATCATGACCTTTTGGCCATCCTGTTCATCCCCTGAGCCTTCCTTCAAAGGCGGATGTTCCACCCTCTCCGTCACATAGGTCCAGCCTGCAGGGGAATTGGGAAAGGCCTTGTGGCTCCGTCTCAAACCATTCGCCTTACGGTGGTTTCATTCATCACATGTTGTCAATGCCTCGATTTGTTCGGCAGCGGTCATGTCGCTGTAGGCATCTTCGCATTCTTTGGCCATCTTTTCCAGATCTGATGTGTCCATGGATTGCCCTTTCTCCATGCCTTCTTTGAAGGACTTTGCCATTCCCTGAACCAAACCATACTGGCATTCGCAATAGCTGGGCGGTGAACCGCATCCGGCCAGTGAGAGGAGGGCAAGTGCAGTGAAAACTGGTAGAAATATATTTCTTGATTTCATGTCATTCCATTAAGCGATACGAAAAATCGGTAGAAAATGGACCCAAAACCGATCAGCCCCCTTCTCCGGGATTGACGACTTGCACCCAGCGACCTGCGATTCGGGCATTGATGCTTTGATCATACATGGCCTTTACCGATACAGTTGGCAGGTAGAATTTGCCCAGGTAGCTGGCATTCACATACAATCGGAAGGTTTTGTCTTTGCCCCGATCCAGATCGAAGAAGGTGAATACACGGTCATCTCGTTGGTCCTGATATTCGGGCATGTCGCCACCTGTATCCCGATTATCCATGCGGCTGTTCAAAATTTCCCATCCTGAAGGGAAAATCTGCGTAAGGGCGAGCTCTTCATAATCCCTTACACCGGTATTTTTCACATTCACCTCTACCACAAAATTGCTTCCTTGCTCCATCGTAGCCGGGTCTAGCGGCTGGTCATTGAGATCCAGGTATTTCACTACAAGTTGCAATCCATTCGAGGCGTTGGTTGTATCCCCTCGCATGGGGATGCCATCAAGGATGACCCGTGGGAAGATCACGGCCTGCGATTCGTTCCGGAATTCGATCTCTCCATTTTTTACGTCTGCGAGATCGGCCTGCCAAAGTGGAGCTTCCTGGCTCACACTCACCCAGTTTTCGCCATTAACTCGGTACGAAAACTGAAGATCTGCCCGGGTGTCGGATGTACCCACAAACCTTGACATGGCGACCAGGCAGTAGGCGGTGGTCTGAGTACTGAGCCAGCGGTTGTCGCTTAGGCGTGCGGAGATCTGATCCACGAGGGGCTTGGCTCGTGTGCGCTCGTTCATGCGTGTGAGCACCTCCAGCACAATCGCCTGATCGCGCCAGTTGGAGCCGTAGGTGCCGCCTAGTTCGTTATATTCGGAGAATGTCAACGGAAGATTTCCGATGAGGTCAGTGGCCACGCGACTCCTTCCGGCCAGGTGGTAGGCGGCTGCCAGGTACCATTTTGCCACAGGATCGAGATTGTCTTCGTTGCGGAAGCGATTCATCGCTCCCATTTCAGCTTCTCCTGCCAATGCCAGCAGGTAGAGGCGGTACCCCTGAATCAGCTGAGAAGACCGATTGCTGTTAGACCATCCGCGTGCCCTGTCACGCTGGAAGCGTTTCCAGCCATTCATGAGGTTTTCAGGCACATTGTAGCCGACTTTCTGGGCTTCGACGAGAAAATGCCCGGCATAGTTAGTACCCCATTCGCTGGGTTCTCCGGCTCCGGGCCAGTAGGTCAGCCCGCCACCATTGAGCTGAAAGAGCTTCAGTCGGTTCACAGCCTTGCGGATTTTGTCGTCAATCGCCACCTGCTGCGATGGGGTGATTTCCATGAGCGAAGGAACATGAACCAGTGGAAATACTGAAGAGGTCGTTTGTTCTATGCATCCGAAGGGATATCGGATCAGGTATTCGAGTCGCTTGCCCAGGTTGAGCGGAGGAATGGAAGAAACCTCCAGGATACCGTGGTTGGTACCACGCATGCCGACCGGCTCGATATCTTGCTTCCAGGTGGACCTGGGGTCCATGGCAGATGCCACAACATCCGTCACGCGAGGGTTGGGAGCCCGCACCTCAATGTCGGTTTCGTATACGGCTGTTTCTCCTCCTGAAGTCGCGGTGATCGTTATGTGATCTACCCCCAGGGAACTCAGAACTGCCAGCTCAAAGAAGGTCATTTTCTCTCCGGTCTGGGAGAAAGAGACGGTTTCACTCGCGGAGCCATTTACCAGAATTCTCCGACCTGTTTTCACCTGTACATTCACAAGGCGGATGTTGTCCTCCATGGCAAAAAGGGTCACCGGCAGGCGAACGGTTTCACCTGGCCCCAGGACTCTTGGTAGGGTACCCAGTACCATCAGAGGTTGTTTCACTGGCGCGCTGGTCTCAGCGGAACCATAAGCTCCTTTAGGTGTGCCTGCCACCACCATGGTGCGTACCTCACCGATGTAGTTGGGCATATGGATCTTGTGGGTCTTTGTTTCCCCTGCCTTCAGGGTAAACGGTCCCAGATACATCACCACAGGTTTGAATCGCTCTGCTTTTTGTCCCGGAGGCGGTCCGGCATCCGCACCACCGCCAATACTCAGCAGACTCTTGATTTCACCACCATAAGCGCCCAGCACCTGATCAAAGAGGTCCCAGGTTTTGACAGTCAATGCCTCTCGCTGATAAAAGGTGTGCCAGGGGGATGGCGTTTCGAACCGGGTCAGTCCCAGGAGCCCTTCATCCACGACAGCCACGGTGTAGGTCATGGGCTTGCCGTCAGCTTCACTGATCCGGACATTGAAATCGGTATTCGGACGAATAGAGGAGGGCATAGAAATCTGCGGAGACAGATGTGTCCCGGGATCTTCGACTTTGATGGGGATCACGCCATACAAGCGTATCGGCAAGTCGTTGGCTGTCTGCGCATGGGGCTGCAGGAGCGTCACATGGACGTAAACCGTAGGCGCCATCTTTGGTGTCGCGTCAAACTGAAACCTGGTGGTGCCTTTTTCTGCATCCACCCAGTACATGTCCAGCACTTCATTGCCGGTTTCTACGCTCACGAGTGCTCTGCCGGCATCTCCGGTTGGGATGTTGAGGGTGACAGTTTCTCCTACTTCATAGGTTTCTTTGTCGGAGGAGAAATCCAGCATGGAGGCTCCTCCCTCCTGGCCTTCCCGTTCGCGGCCGGCCCAGCCCGGCCAGTCGATATAGAAAATCTGCCCAGAAGCATGGCCCTGATCATCTTTTACCCGCACCATGAAGCGCCCCCACTGTGGATAAGCGATGTTAAGCTTCCAGATCCCTTTTCCGTTGACGGTGGAAACAGTAGCAGTTTCCATTTTCTCAGCACCGACCCGTCCATTGTAGATCCCGATGTTATCCTGGGACTGATCCCACCACCATTTCCAGGATAGCTTGTAAAGGGTCACTTCTACTTTCGAGGAAACCGGGTTTCCGGATTCGTCGAGGGTCACGATGGCGATATCATGGTCGGTATCGGTCAGCAACATGCCACGAGCGACATCTCCCGGAGGGGTTTTAACGCCAACATACACCGAGTATGGAGAATAGGGCTGCGTGAATCGATCTACACTGAAGGCACCGCCCGGTTCATAGACTTTGGCAACGAAGCTGGCATTGAGCATGCCGGGTGCCTGGCTTTCGACCTTGATATCGGGGGAGATATTCACCTTCCCTTCTCCGTCGAGCCGTCCCTCAAAGATCATGGTTTCCTCCGAGTTAAATCCATTCACCGGATCGATAAAATGGTAATCGTTGAATCTTGGAAATGAGGTCGTTCCTGGTCTCATGGTCACGGAGACATCTGCCTTGAGATTCCGGGCAATGGCTCCGTGTAGCCAGCGGGCAGACAGGACGCCCTGGATATTGCTCCGTGCAGAAAGGGTTTCCTGTCCGAAGTCCAGGTTCAACTTCATCCTGTTAGGAACCACGGTCTCCACCTTCAGTCGTTTTTCAAATGTGGCCCCTCCCACGCGCACCCGGGCTAGGTAATTGCCGGTAGGAGCAGCGACGTCGGTTTGGGGGAGAAAATGGTAAAATCCGTTGTCTCCAGAGGTGAGTACCTGGCGGCTGACCATCTGCCCGCGAGGGTCGATGAGCTCCAGCGAAACGGGATGTTCTCTGGGAATGACATTCGCTTCATCCTGCATGATGAAGGTGAGATACATGGGGTCTCCAGGCCGCCACACCCCACGTTCGCCGTACAGGAATCCTTTTACGCCTTTGGCATAGGTTGCTCCCTGGGTGTCGAAGCGGCTGAGCGACAGGGAGGATCCATCGTCCAGCCTCAGGTAGCCCCGTTGATCGCCTTGCCTGGCTACCAGCAAAAAAGGTGGGTGTTCCTGACTCATATCAACAGATGCCCAGCCATGCTCATCTGTCTGGGAGGTGTACATCAACTGATGCTGAAAATCATACCATTCCAGCTGGATGCCCTGCATAGGGGAGGTGGTCTGGAGATTGGTGACAGAGACATAGAGTCGCTGATCGTCGCGCTTGGCGAGCAGGCCCAGGTCGGAGGCCAATACATTTCGCCGCACGATCCGGTCGCTATTGTAGTAGGCCTTCTTGCAGGGATTGTCCCGGTCGTCGTAGTTGCCATACCAATAGTCCCAGTAGCTTCTGTCGGCATTTTCGCTGAATTCAAACCAGTTTTCGTCCAGCGCCAGCATGGACTTTTCGGCTTCTTCACTTTCTTCTTCCGAGCACTGGAAGTAGGCATAAGATTTCCGAAAGCCGATGGCCACTTCGTAGATCGCTCCCGGATCCGGGTGAATCAGGTCGCCCAAATCGAGGGAGTGGCGAGTCCAGGTGTTGAGATCCAGGTCAGGATTTTCATTGAGGGCGATTCGCTTTTCTGCGACTGGCTGGCCCACCCGACGGAGCTGACGATTACCATCCACGCGGTTGGTTTGCAGGAACTGAGGAATATTTTTCTCATAGATTTTCATCACCCGCACATCAATGGCATTGAGGCCAATGGATTCAAAGACAAAGGGTAGTTTTTTTGTATTAGGGATGATGACGCCCTCGCCAATGAGCCGTACCTCGGGCTTGATGTCAGAAAACACGATGTTTTCCCGCCACTGTTTGTCCAGCGAGGTGCCGAGGGTGCTGTTGATACCAGGATGAACGATCAGCGAATAGGTCCCTGAGAGGGAGGCTTCGGGAAATACCTTGATTCGGGTCCCTTCAATCGTGAATCTCGCATCCAGATCTTCGCCAGCCAGTTCTATAAGACCGTCCAGGTCTTGCCGCGCGACAGGATCGGAAAACTCCAGAACGATGTAGGGCTCGGGTTCTCCATAGGAGTAGGTGTGCAAATGCTGAAAAACGCCTCTGGCGGGCACAACCACCATTTCAGATCCTTCATTGTCCACATGGAGGGCTTTTCCATTCCATTCAAGCTCGACCGTGTATTCCTCCTCGGTCCGGGGAAGACTGTCTACGACGAAACGAAATTCGTTTTCACCTGCTTCTTGCCACTTTAGAATTCCTTTCTGACTGGAAAATCGTGCTGTCAGCACCTCCTGTACCAATTTCGGGGATTCGGCATCAATGGTACGGATCAGGCCGGAGACTTTCTGAAAGACCTGGTCCTGCTGACCATAACTCTCATTGGCGGTCAGCTCCAGCCTGAATTGCTGGGCAGGCGTGCCGAAGGAGAAAGGAAATGTTTCCAGATTTTCTGGAAGGCCTGACATGAGTTCCCCCAGATGTAGATCCGCTGAATAAACAGCTCCGGAAGAGAGCCAGTCTTTGGGTTGAAAACGGAGCGTTCGTGGGTCTTCCCAAATGACCTCTCCCTGAATGTGTGGCCTGAATGAAATCAACTCCTGGTCTGCCTCTTGTCCGATGAGGTCTTCAGATATCAAATCTTCGGTGAAGCGAATCCTCACGGCAGACGTCCGACTGATTTCGCCGTTGGTATAGGCCGAAATGTATTCAGCAAAGCGCTGGTCAAACACTAGGTGTTGGGTGTCAGGAGTCTGCTGGCCAGGCCATGCCAGCCAAGTGAGGAGAGACATGCAGCTGATGGCACCAATGATAAGCAGGATACGGGAGCGGTTCATAGCAGGATAGATTTGAGATATCAACTGAGGGAAAAGCTGGTCAACATTCACTGATTAAGTCTAAGGTAGGAAATGAAAATCAGAAAAGGGATACCTTTGATTATCCGTCCGGGATGAGCAAGAATTTGGGGGACGCGGGACATAGGGACCGCAGAACAAAGGAAGCAGATGCCACTAGGGTCTCCGGGTGGGTCTTCCTACAACATAATCTCTGCGATCATATAATCTGCCACGACCATGGCGAGACAGGAGAATACCACGGCTTTGGTGCTGGATGTCCCGACTTCCAGTGCTCCTCCCTGGGTATAAAACCCCTGGTAGCTGGATATCATGGTGATCAATCCGCCAAAGGTGAATGCCTTGACGTACATGACTGCGACTTGATGGGGCTCATAAAATTCCTGTAGTCCCTGTGTAAATTCAGTTGCAGTCACAGCACCTGAGATGTGGCCGGCAACAATACCACCGAAGTGCCCCAAAAAAGCTGAAATGGTCACCAGCACCGGGATAGCAATGAAGCCGCCGATGACTTTTGGCAGAATCAGGTAGGCAGCTGAATTAACCCCCATCACTTCCAGGGCATCAATTTGTTCTGTCACCCTCATGGTGCCAATTTCGGAGGCGATCTTGGAACCGATTCGGCCCGCAATCACAAACATGACCACCGTCGGAGAAAGCTCAATGAGCATCGTAACCGAGACAATGGTGCCAATGATGGATTTGGAAATGAGATCTGACGTAAGCTGATAAGCAGTCTGCAATGTCGTTACGCCTCCAATAAAGGTCGAAATCACTACCACAATGACCATTGATCCGCCAATGAACTCATTGACCTCCTTCAGCGCTAGATCATAATATATCTTGAAGCGCTCCAGATTCCGGAACAAATTGCTCATCAGGAGGAAAAACCGACCGATATGGAAAAGGAAATACTGCAAGTGTTCTGGCAAATGGTGATTGGGCTGCTAAAAAACGTAAAACAGTTGAAAGTTGAAAGTTGTGTATTAGGCATTATCACGAATCAAATCTTTATGGGAAGAAGTTCGGCTCTCAATGCTTTGATGTAAGGTCTCATCATACCCTCGAGGGTAAGATTCGGAAAGTACCCTGATTCACAGAGCGGAGTTGAGGTGTGACCTCATCATTGCTGCTGCCACGAATAGAGTGAGTAGGTCCCATAATCTCAATTTCTTCTGCTTCATTTCGCTCGATTCGCAGGTCTTTCTGCTCATAGCAACGCTGCTCAACGTCCTTGTTGGATAATTCCCCAAGGACTTTCCTGTTGATCAGAACCGCTGCATTCAAAGAGGCTGTTTTCAGCAGATTTACAAATGAATACACAAAGACGTTGAAATGGCTTTTTTGACAGCCTCGTGTGCGGCTTTTTGCATTGCGGGATGACATCTTCTCAAAAATACAACCAGTAGCCCTTGAATTCCCCCCGGCTGTTCAGTTCCAGCGCTGGGAAGGGGATTTTGACGAAATTCAGGCCTTCAAACAGGATTTTGAGGGCTCTGGAGGAGGTGGGGATCTTTGTCCAGTCCACATCGAGCGATAGCAGGAATTGCCTGTCTCTGGGAGTTTCTGGTATGATGGTTGAGCCCCAGCGGCTAAGGTTTTTGAATTCACCAAACATACCATTGGCGCTGTAGCCTACGGCAACATTCAACCAGTCGGGAAGGGGATCGTTAGGGAGCAGTCGATTGGCATTCATGCTGAGCCAATAGCTGTGACCGTTGTAGTCATAGAAAAAACTTTGCAGCCAGTTGTCTCCTAAATAGCCGCCGGACATGTCGGCATAAATAGAACGGGAAAAGCTAAGTTTGAATCTCAGGATTTGCTCGTCAAAAAGCGCCTCCTGCCCCATGAGCAAGATGGATCCGGTCGTATTGGCCAACACATCTCCCCAACTGAAGCCCCAACCCTGGTATAAGCCGTCGAATATTTCAATGGGGAGCTGGAGCATGAATCCCAAAGTACCACCATAGAGCAGGGCTTTATCTTTAGGCACACCGGCTTTTCTAAGAGCGTTATATCCAATATAGCTCTCAAAATAGGCTGCATAGGCATGACCGAATTTATCGATCTGAAGGTAGCCTGCATGATCGTTGTAAAAGTGGAAGGGAACGCGCGGCACATCTTTGTACCAGACAAAGCTCAGGTAGGACATCCCGCCCAGGTAAAAGGCTGACTCGGCTGCTATGGTAAGTCTGAGCTGTCGCTTGTTGATGGTTGTTGAGTCGTGATTGGTCTGGCTGAAAGACCCTGAGCTGAACAGCAGCAGCGCTGCCAGGGTGGCTGAGCGAATAAGATTCATCCCCGTGTTGGTTAAGATCCAGGCGGGTCCTCCTAGTCGATTTGCTTCGTTAATTCAGACCCGCACTCTGCACAGAAACGGTCATTATCCTGGATCTGGTTGCCACAGGCCAGGCAAAACAGGACATTAGCCTCTGAGCGAATGCTGACGGAACTTTTGTTGAGTAATCGCTCATAATCTCCGGCATCTACCCACTGAAACAACTGGGAGCCTCGGATCACCGTAAACGGCTGAGCACTTTCGTAACTGGCCAGAAAGCGAATAAAGCGGTCAAAGGTTTTTCCTTCAATTTCTGAGAAGGAATTGGCCTAGCGTCGGAATTCTTCTGTGGAAATTCTTCCATGATATTTTTGTGGAAGCCCCGCCATCCTGATCAGTGCCTGAATAGCCACCTCCATATCCTGGCACACTAGTAGCCCAGCCCTGTCAGCGGTAAATTCTGACATCCGGTACCAGTGCATCAGGGCAATCTTTATGGGCATGGACAGCAGGTTGCCCACCCCGAGTGTCAGGTCGCTGATGATTTGGGAAACCAAGCTTAGAGAATCCCCCATTTCCCGATACAGCACATGATTACTTCGGATATGCCCCAGCTCGCGCCCGAGGAGAAACAGCAATTCCTCTTTGGACAGTAAATCCACTGCTCCGCTGGAAATCACGATCATTTGTCGCTTTTGCCCGCTGGCAAATGACTGAATCTTGTCCTCAAGGAAGAGGTAAAGCTCAGGCACTTCAGGCATTCCCATGATTTTGCAGGCTTCGACCAGAATCTGGTGGATTTCAGGGATGTTTCTGGCTGTAATCTGCAAGCTGTCGCCAGTGTATTTGATCCTCAAGTATGCCTCAAGCCCGCTATCCAGCACTTTTTGGGTCAGGAGGTCCAATCCCCTTGTGTTTTCGAGGCGATCGAGGGCTTCCCGGTCGAAGGGGTGTTCATACTCGGCCGGGTAGAGGTTGTCGAAATAGGTTCGTTGGCTCATAATTTGGCACCGCAGTGGGGGCAGTATTTGGCGTTGTGGCGCATCACAGTGTCGCAGTTGTAGCACACTTCCTGTGTATTTAAGGATTCGGGCAGATCATCGGAGAACAGTGGCCAGTCTTCACCATATTCGATTTGATATTGGTCAAACGGCAGCGGGTCTGATTCTTTCGGCAAGACAAACGCCATTATGAGATATGGGATCAGCAAGGCTCCTGTCGTGAAAATGGTTCCAGCCACAAGCCCAATCCGCACCCAGGTAG
>CAZLKP010000070.1:0-14770 GCA_964560095.1 uncultured Bacteroidia bacterium | reverse complement strand
GATTTGAGAATGTACGGCTTGAAATCGCCGTTTTTGTGATTGTTGAAAACAGCAAAGACGGTGTTCTCATCATGTCGGCTGGCAATCAGCTGATTCACATAGGTGCGCGCAGGAATGCCTGGAAAGGATTCATATTTCGTCCAGTTTTCACCGGCATTGTCACTGACATGGATCAGGCCATCATCGGTACCGATATACAGGAGGTTTTCCTGAAGTGGAGATTCGTCCAGCGCCACAATGTTGCCGTAGATAGATGTGGAGGCATTTTTCATCACGGCATCCATGCCCCATACCCGGTCCATGACCGCCAGCTCGTTGCGGTCGAGCTGTCGTGTGAGGTCCTCGCTGATCACGGTCCAGGTGTTGCCGCGATCGTCGGAGCGGAAGACTTTGTTAGCGGCAAAATACAAGCGGGTAGGGGAGTGGGGACTGATGAGCAGCGGGGCATCCCAGTTCCAGCGATAGGCTTCCTCTCCCGGTCTTTCCGCAGGGCGAATGGAGATCTCCTCTCCACTTTGCTTATCGAAGCGGACCAGATAGCCATACTGTGCTTGGGCATACACCAGGTTGGGATCCGTTGGATCTACCTGAGTTTCGAAGCCATCGCCACCATTGGTCAGATACCAGTCGAAATTGGTGATTCCGTTGCTACTGTTGGTTTTGCTAGGGCCACCGATGGAAAAATTGTCCTGGGTACCGCCATAGATGTGGTAAAATGGCTCGGCATTATCTGTGGATACTTTGTAAAATTGCGTGACGGGAAGGTTGGGCTTGAAGTGCCAGGTAGCGGCATCATCCCAGGTTTCATAAATGCCCCCGTCGCAACCCATGAGATAGTGGCGCGAATCATCCGGATCAATCCACATACAGTGGTTGTCCACGTGTTTGGACTGTTCTCCCAGCCGGTTCCAGGTTTTTCCTCCATCAATGCTGACATGGCAATAGGTGTCCATGGCAAAAATGCGATCGACATTGTGCGGATCGGCAATGATTTCCTGGTAATAATTGGAACTGGTGGAGTAGGATGACATTTTTTTCCAGGAGGCGCCCCGGTCGGTCGATTTGTAAAAGCCTTTGGAATCTTCATCAGCATCGACGATGGCAAATACAATGTCTGGGTTGACGGGAGAAATGGCCAGACCAATTCGTCCTTTGTCGCCGCCAGGTAGTCCGCTATCCGACTGGAACCAGGTTTCGCCGCCATCAGTGGATTTGTAAATGGCGGATTCCGGTCCACCGCCGACAAAGGTCCACACTTTGCGGGCACGTTGCCAGGCACTGGCATATAGGACATCCTGGTTTCGGGGATCCATGACGATGTCATTCACCCCTGTGTGTTCGGAAATCTCGAGCACCAGATTCCAGGTTTCGCCGCCATCTGTGGTTTTGTACACGCCTCGTTCTCCGCTGCTGCTCCACAGCGGTCCCTGTGCTGCCACCCACACGACGTTTTCATCTTCCGGGTGAATGATGATGTTTCCGATGTGTTCGGAATGTTCCAGGCCCATCTTTTTCCAGGATTTGCCGCCATCCATAGATTTATACACCCCATCGCCATAAGCGACAGAACGCTGGGCGTTATTTTCACCGGTTCCTACCCAGACTACATGCGGGTTGGATGGTGCCAGTGCGACGCATCCGATGGAGTAGGAGCCCTGGCTGTCAAAAATTGGTTGGTATGTGGTTCCGGCGTTGTTCGTTTTCCATACCCCGCCGGAAGCCACAGCGACGTAGTATTCAGAGTGATTGTTGGGATGGACAGCGAAATCCGAAATCCGGCCGGAAGTGAGTGCGGGACCCACACTTCGAAACGAAAGACCGGAGAGGAGCGAAGAAGTCAAAAGAGAAGTCTGTTCTTCTGTCTCGGATTCAGCCTGACTGGATTTTTTCCGTTGGGCGTGGAGGCCTGCTGGTAGCATCAACAAAGCGGCCATCAGGAAGGTAACAATACGGTACATAAACGTGTGTCTATCGGTGATACAAGCAAGAGGTGGGGGGTGAACATTAATCTTCAAACGTCGAAAAAAACAACCGCGAAATCCAGACGGAAGTTTCGCGGTTGCAGAATTTTTGGGAGATGTCGTCGGTTTATTCGGTTCTGGCAGCCTTGATTTTTTCCATCAATTCTTCTGTGGCCCCTGTTTCCGTCTCGTCAGCCTCTCCGATGGAGATGGCTTTTTTTGCCCAGGTTTCGGCCTTGTCGAGCTGTCCGGTGGCGTAAAAAAGTGCTGCATACGTATCCACGTAGTTGTATTCGGGATTCTCCCGGACGACCTGTTCCATCCAGTCTAGTGCCTTGCCCAGAAGCATTTCGTCATCAACATTCTCATACAGATTCCAGCACACGGAGTTGATCAAGTTGTGGTTCAGCTCACCCTCTTCGTTTTTAAACATCGGAATGGCGAGCTCCATATACTCCTCGTAGCGCTCCTGGCTCATGTACAGATCCATCTTGAACCGGGTGGCGATCATATCTGCCAGTTCGTCGCCAGCCTTTTCCCTTGCTTCTTCTGCAACGGCATCCAGGGCCGCTTCGTCTCCGGCATTCATGGCTTCATAGCCTTTTATCATATAGATGTTGGCAATTTTTTCCTCCACCTCCTCTTTCCCATACCGATTGGCGTATTCATCAGCATGTTCGATAAAGAAGTTGTTCCATTTTTCATTGGTCTGACGCATTTTGATCACACAGAAAGCAACCTCGGTATATGGGTCTTCCTGTTGGTCCAGCCAGGCACTCACCACCTCCGGGTCAGCGGGTTTGCCTCTCTGGCCATCACGGGTAAAGGATTCTACGAAGAAATCAGGAAAGTCGAGATCCAGATCGTCCGGATCCACCTCGGAGGGCTGGGCCATGGGGCTCAGCATGGCATGGGCTTCTTTGATCCATGCCTGGGGATCGTCGTTGTAGCCAACAATCCGGCCGATGAATTCCCCCTGGGGAGTGAAAAACAACAGAGTCGGAAAGCCCTGTACCCGATATTTCATGGCCAGTTTGACCCCGATTCCTTCCTCAAAATTGATTTTGACAGGAATGAAGTGCGCATTCACGAAGGTGCCGACATCTTCACGGGAAAAGGTCTCTTTGTCCTGAACTTTGCACCAGTAGCACCAGTCGGTGTAGGCATCCACCATAATATATTTGTTTTGGTCGGCAGCCATCTGGCGGGCTTCTTCCCAGGAACCTTCGATGAATTCTACCCCGTCGGCGAAGGAGGGAATCGCACTCAGCAGGGCCAGTGATAGTGTGATAAGGGTTTTCATATCAGTTCTTTGAATAGATGAATATTCACAAAATAACAGGAAAAACTGGAAGGAAAAGATGTAGAAAACAGTCTCCGAAGGATGGTGCCAGGTAGCAAATACGGATAGAAGAAGGGAATGGGAATCGGTTATGTATTCCACGGAGCCCAGCTGTTGGGTTACTTCTTTCTGTTCTCTCCAAACCCCTTCGGCATGGGCTCCTTTGCCACGCGGAAAGAATACATCACCATCCCGATGCCGAGCAGAATGGCCGGAATACTCAGCCATTGGCCCATGGTCATAATTTCGAGCATGCCATCAATGAGCTCTGAACCTTCAGATGCCTGCTCTACCTTGAATGTCTCAATCAGGATGCGGGCGGTGAAAATCAGGATCAGAAGAACCCCACTGAGAAAGCCCTTGCGCCAACGCAGGCTGGTTTTCCAAAAGAGGTAACTCATGATGCCAAAGATGACCAGGTAGGCGAGGGATTCATATAACTGAGCCGGATGGCGTGGCAAGGCCCCCGGGCCGTCCACGAGCACAAACCTGATCCCGTAATCTGAACCGGTATAATTCCCCAGGATTTCGGAGTTAAACAGATTGCCAAGACGGATCAAGGCTCCTGCCAGGGCGACCTGGGGGGCAACGCGATCCATGGCCCAGAAAATGGACTTTTTGCTGACGTTTTTGGCATAAAGCCAGAATGCAACCATCAGACCAATTAATCCACCATGAGAAGCCAGCCCACCTTTCCAGATCATCGGTATTTCCAGCAGATTGTCCTGGTAATAATCCCAGCCATAGAATAAGACATGTCCCAGACGGGCTCCCACCACGGTTGCTACGATCAAGTACACCAGTAACTTATCCAGCCATTCTTCTGGGGCCTTTTCCTGGAAAAAAATCTTACGAACGATGAAGTATCCGATCAGGAAGCCTCCGGCAAACAGGGGGCCGTACCAGCGAATAGTGAGCGGGCCGATCGAGAAGATTTCCGGACTGACGTCCCAGGTGATGGCGAGCAGGAAGTTCAAGATTTTTCAGTTTCTGGTTTGTCTCACAAAACGAAGGAAGCGACTTTTGCGTTACTTGTGAGTCATGAGTACTGTCACAATATCTGGCTTACATCCGCAAGGCGCAAATGATTCCCGGAAAATGATGAGACAATTTCTGACAACCTGTATGCTGGTTTTTCTCACCGCTTCTCTCCCCGCTCAAACCACTATCATCTGGGACGACCTGCTGGATGTGCGCTATTCGACCACCTTTGATGGCGATGCCGGGTATGTATATATGAAGCCCACCTACGGCCAGAAATTGCTCGGACTGGATGGGAAAATCGTGGAAATCAAAGGCTATGTGTTGCCAATGGATACAGAAGGAACTGCTTATGCTCTCTCGGCTTTTCCATACAGTGCCTGTTTTTTCTGCGGAGGCGGCAGTCGTGAGTCCATCATGGAACTCCAGCTTGCCGACACCAGCCAACGATATTCCACGGATGAGGTAGCTACTTTCCGGGGCATTTTCCGGCTCAACGACGATCAGTTTGGACTCAATTATGTGCTGGAAGAAGCAGAGGAGATGTAGATGCCTACCCTGGATGGGGAGACCATGACGAGCACAAAGGAGTAAATAAAGACCATTAGAGACCTGATTTTCGCATGGTGACCTTCGTGAATGCCTTTGTGCCGTTTCTGTAAACCAACACTTACAATCTCTCCACCATCATCCATAGCGCCAGCACGCCTGCTAGCACCGATACGGCCGTTTTCCAGTGAATCATGCGAAGGCCGGCTTTGTCTCGCAGTAACCAGCCAACTGCCACAATCACCGCCACAAACAAGATCTGCCCCAGTTCGATGCCGATGTTGAAGGGCAACCAGGTGAGGAGGAGGTTCTTTTCGGCTTCTAGTTCCAGAAACTGCGTCGAAAATCCCATACCGTGAATCAATCCGAATCCACCGGCGATTAAATATTTCCGGGTCATGGCTAAACGACTGACAACATCGGAGTTCCTGTTGACCCAGGTATCGATGGCTGTCAAAAAAATGGTCACCGGAATGAGAAACTCTACCAGGTTCGATGGAAACAGCCTCACACCGAGCGCTCCTATCCCCAGGGTTATGGAGTGCCCTATGGTAAATGCAGTTACCAGAATCAAAATACGTCGCCATTCAAGATGGGTGTATCCGGCACAAAGTACCAGCAGAAACAGCATATGATCGTAGCCCTGCCAGTCCAGCAGATGCTCAAATCCGAATTGGAGGTAAAAGGAAAACATGGCTTAAGTAAGGGAATAAGGGAAGAAGCACTGCTTCAGGATAGAAACATGATTTCCGAGTTGCTTCATAAAATAAAGAAACAAAAGAACAGCAGAACAGAGTAGGTAAATGAGAAATTCCCCCGCAGCACAGGATTTGCGGGATAGGGGGACCAAGGAGAGGAATAAAGGAAGACTTCTCCTTCATCGCACCACCATCCCCTCTGCATTCAATTCAAACCGGATCACCTTTCCCTCGAAATCAAGCTGGAGCTGGTTGTTCTGGACCTTTTTGTCGGGGCCTTCGAGAAGGCCTACGGAGGTGAGTTTTTTACCAATCGCAGATCCCCATACGCTCCCGGTGCTTACGTCTGTTTCTTCCAGGGCTACCTGACCGCCGAACTGCTGCTGGATTCTGGTCTGCTCAAGGCCCAGGTCCAGGGCTGTGACCCGCAACCCATCCGATTCTTCTCCCGCCGTGAAGACAACCTGATCCCCATCCTCAAAATCCAACTTGACCCAGTCCAGTGCCTGAAAATCATCCCCTTTTTGCGTCAGATTTTTCCAGATCACATAAGTAGCCCTGCTCAACACCTTGCCTTCCAACTCATTTAGCCGGAACAGTTCATCATCGGTAAAATGCAGGGGAAAGAGATCATGCCACATACCGTCAAGAATTTTGTATGTTCAAGTTCTCCACGAAGAAAACGAATGTTGCCCAACTTCCCAGACCGATTGGCCCTGATCCGGTGGCCCCCCTGTTTCTGTTAGTTCGCTCGGGCTTGGGTCCGCTTGTGGGGCAGAATATCGTGCCCAATCTTTCGTTTGAGCAGAATCTCCAGATTCCACAGACAGTTTCATCCACTGGTCTGGTCGTCGATTGGGACAATGCGGCGCCCAGTGTCACGACGCTGGATAGTGTGACAGACATTGTGCTGCAGGCTCCTGGCATATCGCGAAGTCGAAACCTGAGCATTCTGCCGAATCCTGTAATCAATCTGGGGCCAGATACCACGCTTTGTGAGGGAGGATCTGGTGGTTGCTTTGGAGGAGCCATTAATCCTGAATATGGCCCCTGATACCACCATTTGTGAAGGGAAAGAATTGCTCCTTGAGCGACCAGATGATTTGCCTGGGTTTACATGGCCGGACGGAAGTGGAGGAATAATATGGAAGGTAAGTCAGCCCAGTCTGGTGGTTGTGAGAGCGGAAAATGCTTGTGGGTCGGTGAGCGATTCGGTGATGGTCCGGGTGACACAATGTGATTGCCGGGTATTCGTACTGACGGCCTTTTCACCCAATGGAGATGGGGCCAGCGAACGGATGTCTGTGAATGAAGACCTGTGACTGCGCGACACCCCCTGCCAGTGAATACTGACGAAACCCATATTGTTGACCGAATACCTGAGGCAGCAGCAGCATAAGCAGGATGAAGGCCGAACTACGCATATCGGAAAATTGATACGTTTCCCTGAAGGCCACAAATAGAACCTCCAACTCCCAGGCATCTGGCGCCAGCTCCCCCCCTTTTCCTCTTACCTATTCCCGATTTTATAGATGACATCTGGCGCAGTTCCGGAGGTACCAGGGTTCATGCGCAGACCTGAGCTACTGAGAATTCTCAGGTCCTCCGTGATCATCAGGCATTCTACTCCTTGCAGGTCTTCCACCAAATTCATTCCCTGTTCTTCTCTCAGCACAAAGAGAGCAGTGGCCAGCCCATCGGCAAACTCTCCAATGGGCGCAAACACGGTAACGCTTTTGAGGCCCTGTAGAGGCCAGCCCGTGCGCGGGTCCAAAATGTGACTGTACCGCTGTCCGTCGATGTCTGCATACCGCTCATAATTTCCTGAGGTTACCACGGCCATGTCTTTCACGGGAATCGTGGCGATGATCCTATCGGGGTGAACCGGATCTGCGATGCTAATCTGCCAGGGAGTTCCATCCGGACCTGTGCCCCAGCAAACGAGGTCTCCACCTGCATTGACCACCCCG
This sequence comes from uncultured Bacteroidia bacterium, assembly GCA_964560095.1. Taxonomy (GTDB): domain Bacteria; phylum Bacteroidota; class Bacteroidia; order J057; family J057; genus JANQTF01. The sequence continues at coordinate 7,269 of CAZLKP010000070.1, read as the reverse complement.
GATAGAGCCCCCAGATCCTGCATGATGGTTTTGGCCCGGTCAGCAGCATATCCTTTTCCAATGCCGCCAAATCCTATTTTCATTCCCGAATCGGCTAAGAACACGGTTTGGTCTGCCGGGTTGAGCAGGATTTTTCGGTAATCTACCAGGCGTGCCGTAGCTGCAACCAGTTGGGAGTCCGGTAGCTGCTGCATGGTTCCATCAAAACGCCAGAGGGGAAGCATACCAGCGTAGGTGGGGTCAAAAGCCCCGCCTGTGAGGGTGGATATGCGGAGGCAACGGCTGATAAGTTGGTACATCGCTTGATCTACATGGACCGGTTCTTTGCCAGCAGCCTGATTGATCCAGGTGGTTTGGGAGCCGGGAATCCAGCTAGAAATCAACTGCTCGATCCTCAGTACTTCGGCATCAGCCAGGGAATTGATCTGGTGGGCGGTGACAGAGTCCTGAGCCACGACAGAATAGATAAAAGCGGCCCCCATTCGTTGCTCTCGGAGATGAAAGACCTCAGGCTGGCTCCAGGCCAGTGAGGATAGCAGCAGGAACACACAAAGGAGACAAGCAGAATGATTCTTCATGGTTAAGGCCATTGCACCCGGATGCCTGCCCGGATATCGATGCTATACAGGTCCAGGCGCTCTTCTTTGCGGCTGACCGGACTGTCGTGTTTCCACAGATGTACATATTGCGGGCATACCCACAGATACAACCACTCATTGAGTGCCCAACTGATATCCGCGCCCGGTGAAAAAGCCAGCGGTCGGTCCAGGATATTCCAGGCTGGGTGGATGGTGTTGCTCCGGAAGGTTCCTAGTCTGATCGAAGGTCTGAGCGCCATGCGATGCCCCGGATTGACCAGCCAGGACACATACGTGGTCAACCCCTGAAAAAGAAGGTTGTCGTTGCTAGGGGCAATCCGGTAGCGCTCCCGGTCGCCGCGGCGGTCCGTGGTTGCGATCATGGTTTTGTCAAACATCAGTGTACGGAAAAGCCCCATGCCTATCCGAAGTCTTTCCAGGTTCCAGAAAGCCTCCACCTCGATCGGGATCAGCAGCGAAACGTATGTGCGGTCGTAACCCATGGAAACCGGTTGAGGCTCCTGAGACAGTCCCCGGTGATAGATCATCCACCCTACACCCGTGCCGCTTCCCACCTGCAGGCCTGGTTGAGCAAGGAGGGGCGAAGCGACCAGCAACGCGACGAGGAGTAAAAAATTATGGCTGAGTTTCATGAGATTGGAGCATATCCTGGAGGGTAGCTACGTATCGTTCGGCACCTCCCGGCTGATATCCGATTTGCCCGATGATTTGGAGGTTACTGTCAATCATCAAAACCAACGGAAACTGTCCGTTGGGATTCCAGTCATGGGCGAGTTGTTGGTTTTGTGTCTGTACATGATCAGGTAGCTGATGTTTCTTTTTTCTGGGAAAATCCACGCTAAGCAGGACCAGTGATTGATCTGCAAATTGTTGAAATGCTGAATCCTGCCATACTTCTCTGTCGAGTTTGATGCAGGGTTTGCACCAATCTGAGCCAGAGAAGACCATCAATAGGGGTTTTGCGCTACTGTCTGCGTGGGCAAATGCTTCGTTTGCATCCATATGCCACTGCTGGGCATGGAGGGAAACAGGCAAGAGAGATACCAGCCAGGTGATTCTTGCCAGAGCTGATATAGGGTTGAAGGTCATAGATGCGCGTAAATCACAAATGAATATCTATGGGTTTTTGTCGAATAAACCGTAACCCTGTCACCTGCTACCCAGTCACAGGGACTTTTCGGAGACTGGATTCACGGATTTTGAGTTTTGTACGCAGGACGATGGTTTCCGGACTGATGTCTTTATCCTCTTTTAGTGCATTGATTTCTTTGATGAGCAACTTGGCGGCGTAGGTGCCCATTTCTTCGGATGGTTGTGCCACGGTGGTGAGTGGAGGGTCCAGGACAGAAGAAATTTTCCAATCAGAAAAGCCAGCAACTGCTACCTGTTTGGGAATGGAAAATCCCTCTTTTTTGAGGGAGAGGGTGGCGCCGAGGGCGACAGCATCCGTGACACAAAAAATCCCATCGCATTCTGTTCCCTTCTCAATCAGGTCTTGGGCAAACGCTTGGCCTTCTTCGAGCGTAATCTCGTGGCATTCATACACGAGTCTTGGTTCATAGGGGATGCCGTATTTTTGGAGTGCACCTTTGTAGCCTTCAAACCGGTTTTTGGAGGTAGAAGCAAGCAGCGGACCACGGAAGTGAGCGATTCGTTGGCAGCCCTGCTGGATCAGGTGCTCGACCACCATAAATGCCCCGTGGTAATCATCAACCATCACCCGCGAGCTTTCTTTGATGGCGTCGGGAATTTTGTCGAAAAAAACCACCGGGATGCCAGAGTGATTGAACTGTATGAAGTGGTCATAGGATTTGGTGCCGTGGGCCACCGAAACCAGTACACCATCTACTCTGGAGGAAAATAGGGCTTCTGCATCGACCTTCTCTTTTTCATAAGACTCGTCAGACTGCATGAGCATGACCCGGTAATCCGCGTCATAAGCGACAGACATGATGCCTTTGATGACAGAAGAGAAAAAATGATTGATAATGTCAGGTACAATAACCCCAATGACCTTGGACTCTCTTTTTCTGAGGCCTGCAGCCATTGAGTTGGGGCGGTAGCTCCATTTTTTGGCCAGGGCCAAAACGCGATCTTTGGTATTCTGGCTGATATCGGGATAGTCTTTCAAAGCCCTGGAAACAGTCGCGGTGCTAATGCCCAGTTCTTTGGCGAGATCTGCGAGCGTTATTTGCCTTTTGTTCATTGAAGTGAAAGATAGAACGGGAGATAACGGATTGGAAAAAGAGAAAATAGAAAAGATTTTCGGCTAACGAAAAGGTTTTCGGCAACCGCCGAAGAATTTTTTTTGCTGTGCGTGTGTTCCCTTCGAGTGATGGGAACAGGGAGATGAGACAATGAGGATGCCAGGGCTTATCAGGAGTAGGCAAAGCAACGTGTACCGCTATGGGTAATTGGGATCATTTTTTCAATTTTATTCAGCCCGCAGAAAAGATTCAGGGGAATGAATTCTACCGAAATGGATAACGTAAACGTTTTCGGGCTTTTTTAGGGGATAATAAAGGCTGGAACAGCTTGAATGATCCGGGATTTTTAACAAATTTGATTTGGAGCAGGTTTTGATGCTGGCCAGATAGACAACGGATTAATTATTCTTTCCGTTTGTTCAATGTGATGGCACAATCAAATTGATTGCTTGGCCCCGAGTATGCTTTCATGGACAGAACTACTACGCTTTTTACTTCTCATTTACGGGACTATTAACTGTCAAATGGAAAGGTGCCTCTGCCTAGCGGAAAGCCCCTCCTGACAAGAGTTTAGAAAGGCTGGATCTTCTGTGCATGACTCTACATAAAGAGTTTTTGTATCTATTTTCGTATGCACTCATTTTAACTACTAGCTACTATGAGCCTTAAACACTCTGTCACTTATTTGCAGCGACTTTTGCTGACGGTGATCGGTGTTGTTGCCTTCGGCAGTCTGAATGCTCAGAATGTCACAGGAACAGTAACATCATCCACCGACGGGAGTCCTCTTATAGGGGCTACAGTTCTCGTAAAAGGGACTACTACCGGGGCCTTTACTGATGACGAAGGAAATTATTCTGTCACAGCAGGTTCTGACGCGACACTTATTGTATCTTATGTGGGATATGAGCGGGTTGAGATACCGGTCAATGGCCGTTCAAAAGTGGATGTGGGGTTGCTCTCTTCCGAATCTACCCTTGATGAGGTAGTGGTAACCGGCTACTCCACTCAGAAAGCGAAGGAAGTGACCAGTTCTATTACTTCTGTTAAAGCGGAAGACTTTAACCAGGGTAACGTGAGTGACCCGACTCAGCTGGTTCAAGGTAAAGTATCCGGCCTTCAAATCTCACGTCCAGGTGGTGACCCCAACGGCGGTTTCACTGTACGTCTTCGTGGTCTGTCTTCACTCGGTGCCAACCAGTCTCCGCTCATTATCATTGACGGTGTGATTGGTGCAGACCTCCAGACCGTTGACCCCAATGACATCCAGTCAGTAGACGTATTGAAAGATGGATCTGCAGCAGCGATCTATGGAGCCCGTGCTTCTGCTGGTGTGATCATTATCACCACCAAGAAAGGGATACCAGGACGCGCCACTGTTGACTACAATGGGTTTGTGTCTTCGGAAACCATTGCCGGTCGGATTAACGTTGCCTCTGCTGAGGACTTCGTGAACTTGTACGGAGGACCAGATGCATCTCCCGGTCAGAATACCGAAACAGATTGGCTGGAAGAAATGACAAGAAATGCGATTTCTCAGGCTCATAATGTGTCTTTGTCTGGTGGTAACGCTCAGACCACCTATCGTGCTTCTCTCAACTATCGTGGCCAGAATGGGGTAGCCAAGACAACTGGATTCCAGCAGTTGAATGCTCGTCTGAATCTGCAGCAGAAGGCGATCAACGACCGCCTGACCCTGAGTCTGAACATCACTTCCACCAATCGTGATAGCGACTTCGGATGGCTGGAAGCTTTCCGCTATGCCACAACCTACAATCCTACAGCTCCGATTCGGACTACCGAAGATGACCCGCTGTTTGATACTTACGGGGGATATTTCCAGCAAATCAACTTTGACTACTACAATCCGGTTGCGATTCTTGAGCAAAACGTGAACGAGGGGACTTTTAAGCGCCTGTTGATGTCTGGCCGCGCCAATTTCGTGTTGGTCGATGGTCTGTCTGCTGATGTATTCTACTCTCAGCAAAGAACCAATGGCATTCAGGGACAATATCGTGCCAAGCGTTCTTTTTGGGTTGGTGCCGACCGCAATGGGTTGGCGAATCGCTTTACCGACGAAAGTCTTAACCAACTGCTCGAAACCACCCTGAGGTATAACAAGTCTTTTGGATCCACATCTGTTGACGCGATTGCCGGCTACTCTTATCAGCAGCGTGTGTTTGAAGGATTCGGTGCAGAAGGTGGAAACTTCCTGACGGATGCTTTTTCTTACAACAACATTGGCTCAGGCCAGGATTTCAACGAAGGTCTTGGGAATGTTTACAGCTATAAGAACAGCGACCTGCTGATTTCCTTCTTCGCGAATGCGTCTCTGAACCTTGATGATACGTATTTCCTTCGTGCCAGCGTCCGTCGTGACGGATCTTCCACCTTTGGTGCGGACAACAAGTGGGGGATCTTCCCTGCCGTCTCCGGTGGTGTGACACTGAGCAACCTGTTTGATGTCAATGGCGTTGAGATTCTGAAGCTTCGTGCAGGCTATGGTGTAACGGGTGCTCTGCCCCCATCCAGTTATCTGTCTTTGCTTCGTTTCGGTCAGCAGGGGAGTTTCTTCTTCGATGGAGAATTTGTACCAGCTTTCGGTCCGAGTCTGAATGCTAATCCGGATCTTCGCTGGGAGCGCAAGGGCGAATTTAATGTTGGATTGGACTTTGAGCTTCTCGATTATACCGTTTTTGGTAGCATTGACTATTACAACCGGGTAACAGAAGACTTGCTGTTCAATATTCCTGTTCCTGTGCCACCCAACCAGGCATCCAACACCTGGGGTAACATTGGTGACGCCGTGTTGAGAAACTCAGGTATAGAAGTGATGCTCGGGTACAAACTCCAGCGTGGCAACTTCTCTTGGGAGCCAACATTCAACCTCGCTACTTACAGCATCATCCTGGATACTACTGATGTGGAAGATCCTGAGTTTGCCTTCTTCAATGATTCTGGTCAGACATTTGACTTCTCCACATCACCAGGATCACCTGGTCTGAACAACGACCCATCTGTGGTCATTCTGGCCGGACAGCCCCTCGGTAATTTCTGGGGTCTGACCTATGAAGGCGTTGATGACAATGGTCAGTTCATCTTTACAGATGTTGACGGGGACGGGATTGCCGGTATTGATGCTTCTGGAAATGTAGATACTGATGATGAGCAGATCATTGGCAATGGTACCCCTGAGTTCTCTCTCGGTTTCCAGAACCAGTTCCGCTTCGGAAATTTTGATCTCGGATTCTTCTTCCGTGGAGACTTTGGCCATGAAATGGTCAACCACTACCGGGTATTCTATGAGTCTCAGGGGGCTCGTCCTGTGGATAATCCTGTCATTACGGATTACTTTAATCCTGGGCTCGTTGCTACACCTGTTTTCTCCAGCCATTATGTAGAAGATGCTTCTTTCATCTGCCTGGACAACGCCACTATCGGATATAACTTCGACATGAGCGGCAGCGGTGCGTTCCGAAGTCTTCGTTTCTACGTGACGGGTCAGAATCTGTTTTATATTACCAATTACTCTGGATTTGATCCCAACATCCGTTGGAATGACCCGAACACTGGCTCAGCGTTGGCTCCGGGATTGGACCGTCGGAATACCTACTTCCGCACACGTACATTTACTGTTGGTGTAAACGTAGGATTGTAATGAAACCTGGTATCTGGAAACCACAGGGTTTTCAGAACCTTTTCCAATTTCGACTGTTAATTTATAGGGATTACCTAATACGTTACAAAAATTCTTGACAACAATGAGACGTTATTCAATCGTAGCAATTCTGCTCTTCGGTCTCATCGTTCCGCTGACCAATCAATCCTGTACCAATCTGGATGAGGAACTATTCAGCGAACTGACCGAAGCAAACTTCCCGAAGACTGAGGAAGAGTTTATCTCTGCCCTCGGTGCCGCCTATACAAGTCTTTACAGCTTGATGAACCACAACTCCATGTATGCTCTGATGGAAGTCTCTACCGACGAGGCCATGATTCCACAGCGCGGGGCCGACTGGTTTGATGGTGGTCAATGGATTCGTGTCCACAGACACGAAATGAACCCCAACGAAGAATCCGTGAATGGTGGATGGAACTTCTGCTATAATGGAATCTCCAACTGTAACCGTCTGATTGAGCTTTTCGAAGGCCTTGTAGCCGATGGATCGGTTGATGCTGTCGAAGCTGCTTCTTTCATCGGTGAGCTAAAAGTCCTGCGAGCCGTGTTTTACTATTGGTTGCTCGACATTTATGGCAATGTGCCGATTGTAACCGGCTTCGCTGATGCGGATCCAACTCCATCAACGGAAAGTCGCGCTGATGTATATGCATTCATTGAACAGGAACTTTCGGATAATGTCGGTAACCTGACCAGAGAGAAGTCTGGTGAAACATACGCACGTATCAATTACTGGGTAGGCAAAGCGCTACAGGCCAAGCTGTACCTGAATGCTGAGGTGTAC
>CAZLKP010000069.1:5655-14947 GCA_964560095.1 uncultured Bacteroidia bacterium | reverse complement strand
AATTTGAAAAACACGAAAATCTCAGGCGAAATTTCATTTCGCTCTCCGGGGTGGAACTCAACGATTTGCTCCCTCCTCGGCAGAGCTGGCAGGCTGTAATCATTTTTTTGGTAGCCATCGCCTTGACCAGCCTTGGCTGGTTGTCGCTGTTCGAATCCATGCTGGGAGCCCTACTGGTTTTTCTTGGGTTGGGGTATGTCAAAATCAAGCATTTGAAAAACGCCCTCCATACCGGCCTGCTTCTCATGATTGGCAGTTCGCTGGGGCTGGCCCAGGTCATGTCCGACTATGGCGTGGATCACATGATCAGCGGGGCCATCCTGAGTCTCACAGGGACATCTTCCCCTTTCCTCGCCTTAGTCGGCATCTATTTGGGCACCCTGATTGTAACCGAACTGGTCACGAACAATGCAGCGGCTGCTCTGATGTTTCCTGTAGCCATTGCCACCTCCACCGCGCTCGGGGTGAGCTACTTGCCATTTGTGATGGCCATCGCTTATGGAGCCAGTGCCAGTTTCCTCACACCCGTCGGTTACCAAACCAACACGATGGTACTCAGCGTCGGAAAATATAAATTCACCGATTTCCTCCGATTTGGTTCCGGCCTCAGCCTGATTTATGGCATGCTTGTCGTGAGCCTGCTGCCAGTGTTTTTTCCCTTTTGATCACGTCTGCCTATTTTCATAGAAAACCATTCTCTATGAAAATTCTCGTCCTTTCCGATATTCATGATCATATCTGGCATCTCAAAACCGTCCTGACCTCTGACCCAGCCAGGGAAACGAAGGCATTGATTTGTTGCGGTGATCTGTGCGCACCTTTTGTCATTCCCATCCTGGGATCATATCAGCAGGGACCGGTTCACATTGTCTTTGGTAACAACGATGCTGATACCTATCGCATGACCAGCATCGCTACCACTTCTTTTGAGGATAAGATTCATCTGCATGGAGAATATGCCACGCTGGAGATGCACGGACAAACCATCGCAGTCAATCATTTTCACAACATCGCTGCAGATCTGGCCGAGTCAGGTAAGTATGACTGGGTTTTCTATGGCCACAACCACCTGGCAGCCCATCAACTGCTTGGTACGGAGCAGGCGTCCACTGAATTACTGAATCCGGGCACGTTGATGGGGATGGCCCTGGGAGCTGAAGGCCCCTATCGGGTAGCAGCTAGCTTTGCCACGGTAGATCTTGCTAACCGAGAAGTGGCATGGTATCATGTGCTTCCCGAACCAGACCGGGTAGAATCCTGGGATCTTTCGTAACTTTTGAAGTCCAAACCTCTTCTTCCCGTGAAAGTCATCGCCCTGTACAATTTCAAAGGAGGCGTAGGAAAGACGTCTTCCTGTGTAAACCTGGCCTATGAAGCGGCCAGCCAGGGCGATGTGAGCCTGCTCTGGGATCTGGATCCTCAGGGAGCTTCTTCCTTTTATTTGGACAAGAAGGCGAAAATCAAAGGAGGGTTGGAAAAGTTTTTGCGCCGGAAGAGCCAGATCGAGAAAAATATCCGCGATACAGAATTTAACAACCTGGACCTCATCCCTGCCGATCTGTCTTTTCGCCAGATCGAGTCAAAACTACATGACCTAAAGAAGTCCAAAGCCCGCGTACAAAAAATTCTCCGACAAATCGAGCGGGACTATGCCCGTGTATTTCTGGATTGTCCCCCAAGGCTTACCGTCCTCTCGGAGAATGTTTTTAAGGCGGCTGATCTTGTGCTTGTGCCTGTCATTCCCTCGGCGCTAAGTGAGCGAGCCTGGGAGCAGGTGCTGAGCTTTGTGAAAGAGCAAGGCCATGATGCCAAAAAATTCAGGGCCTTTTTCACCATGGTTGACATGCGCAGAAAGCTCCATAAAGAAACCATGGCCCTGTTTCGCCAGTCATATCCATCCACCATACTCACCACTATCCCCTATGCTTCAGAGATGGAACACATGGGTGTACATCAGCAGCCTATTCAGGCTTTTGCCTCACGTTCCCGCTCAGCGGTGGCTTTTCGGGCCCTCTGGCGAGAAGCCAATGGGTTGCTGAAAAAAGGGACTTAGGAGAAGAATGGGGAGTTAAACGTCATTCATGTTACTCCCAGGGCATAGGCACTCCGATAAATCGGTCTAGGATGGTGAGCACCACAATGATACCCAATACCAGAGGACACACGAGGGTGATCATCAAATTCACGAAGGTCTGAACAACAGAACCAGCGTACTGTGAATGGCCGGAAAAAATTTCTTCGCTCATGCTTCGGGTTTTCCAGCGAAAGGCGATGAACAGTGTCAGCAAAAATCCACCCAACGGAAGACCGGTGGTGTTGAACACATCGTCGATCACATCGAGGAAGGACTTTTCGGTGCCATCGTAGGTGAGAAAACCAGCCGAAAAAGCCTCCAATGCTCCCTGCGACAACATGCTTGGCAAGCCTATCACAAAAATGAGGGTTGCGAGACCTGCGACCACCCAGCCTCTGGGCCATTTTTTCTCATCGACCAGATAGGCCACCGGAACTTCCAGCAGAGAAATGGTGGAGGTGAGCGCAGCCACGCAGAGCAGCAGAAAAAAGCCTCCCCCGATGACGGTTCCAATGCTGGGGCCCATGGCCTGAAAAATCCCGGGCAATGCGATAAAGACCAATCCCGGACCAGCCGTGGGTTCCTGTCCCTGAGAAAACACCAGCGGAAAAATCAGCAGGCCAGCCAGAAAAGCCACCGAAAAGTCTGCCACTGTCACAATGGCGGCGGAGGTAATGATGTTTTCCTTTTTACCGATGTAGGATCCGTAGGTGATCAGGGCACCCATTCCCAGCGACAGGGAGAAAAACGCCTGGCCCATGGCAGCATAGACCGTTGATATCGTCAACTTGCTGAAATCCGGAACCAGATAAAACTCTACGCCTGCCATGGCTCCTTCAAGTGTAAGGGAGTAAATGATCAGGCCAATGAGAATCATAAACAAAAATGGCATCAGGATCTTGGAAGCCGACTCAATGCCTTTTTGCACCCCTCGCATCACGATGATGGCGGTGAGGACCATAAACACCAAGGAGTAAATGAAATTATCCTGGATGTTGGAGACATAAGCACCAAAAAATTCTCCAAAATTCTCTTCTTTGAGCAACCCTCCAGCCGATATTTCAACAAAGTAGCCAAAGGCCCATCCCGCCACGACATTGTAGAAGGATAGGATCATTACACCAGAGATAACACCGAGTAGGCCCACGAGCCCCCAATTCTTCCCTCCGGCCTTCGAGTAGGCTCCGAATGGATTCGACTGGGTGCTTCTTCCCAGTGAAATCTCCCCAACCATAATCGGGAAGCCAATGAGAATGGTACACAGCAAATAGATGAGTAAAAAGGCGGCACCACCGTTTTCACCGGTTTCGTAGGGGAAGCGCCAAATATTACCAAGCCCAACTGCCGAACCGGCAGCTGCGGCCACAAAACCAAGTCTGCTGGAAAATCCGGAGCGAGGAGCCATAGCGTGTCAGGGTGAGGTAGGGTTCACGTAAGAAAAGAAAGCATGAAGCTAAAAATTCCGGGGCTTCGGAAAAAATTCGTTGTCAGGCAGAAATGGAATCCGTTACAAACTCAGGCAATCGGGATTGGACGCCAAAAATAGTGATAGAAGTTCGCTTCCCACGAAGCTGAAAGGTTCCGGCATCTACTGTGGTAAACCCTGGATCTGCCGGCAATCTGTCCCTGAGAAACTCAGAAATTAGCAGCGGCTGTCCAAGCTCATTGCAGCGCGACTGGATACGGGCAGCTGTGTTCAGCACATCGCTGTGGTAGGCAATCTCCCGTTTCACAATTCCCACTTCAGCTGCCATCACTGGCCCGCAGTTGGCTCCTGCCTTAAACACCGGCACAAATCCATATTTCTCCTGGTAATACCCGGCGCGTTTTTGAATGGCCCGCATATACTCGAAATAAGCATGGATGCAGTGGTTTTTCTCAAGTCCCAGACTCATCGGCCAGGTCAATACAGCCTCATCTCCCACGTATTGGTACACCTCAGCTTTGTGCTTCTGAATCGCCGGGGTGAGATCAAAAAAGCAATCCTGAATTAATTCACTGTACAACATATGGCCAAGCTGCTCAGCATACTGCGTAGATGATTTCAAATCCAGAAACAAAAATATCCGCTCTTCCTCCACCGGCCGATGATACCGGCCGGTGATCAACTTGAACATAATGCCTGGCCCAAACATGCTGCCGATTTGGCGAAGAATATTCATCAGAATGCTCATCACACCGGTGTAAAGCAGCAGCACTGTCGCGCTCTTCAGAAACGGGCTGGCCAGAAACAGATCCTCCCATGAGGCATGGTCCACATATCCCAACCACTTATGCGTCAGAAAAGAGGTAATGCCCAGAATCGGCAAAGTCACAATCACGTGGCCGATGGTACGAAACAGGACCAAATGAATGTAGGATACCCAGTGCATGACCCGGCGGTCAATCATGGTATCCAGAATGCTGAACGCCAGGCCCAGAAAGACCCCGAGCATCAAGCCCTGGATCAGAATCAGGGTGGCCACTTCCTGCTGGTCCCCGCTTGATTGTACGAGGATCTCCTCATCAATGCCGTAGAACCGAACCAGCACAAACATGAGCATCAGTGCCGTCCAGACCAGGGTGCTCGTGAGAATGTGGGAGGATTCCCGTTTCAAAAATTTCCTGAATGTCATGCAGAAAGTTAGGGAATCATTGCCTTTCCCTGCAAAATCAAAAAAGCAGCCTCCCGACTGTTTACTTTGTCTGTTGGGGAAGAACTAACAGGCCACAGGGGAAAAATGCCTGTGGAAACATTTGTTGAATCAGCACCAATCACCTAATTTCAGTTGATTATTTTCACCTTCAACAATCATATTTGAACCTATGAAACAAGTTGTACTTTTTCTGCTTAGCCTGGGAATGATGAGCCTCTTCGCGCCACAGGTACAGGCTTCTGGCGTCTCTTCCACAGCTCCGACATCCATGACAGTGAATGAAGCCCCGGAAGAATTGTCCAGAAAAGAGCTGCGCCAGCAGCGCCGGATGGAGCGCAGAATGGAACGCCGTATGAAATGGGCTCAACGAGTCCAGCGTCTGGCACCGGAGGTGGAAGGCAATCTTCGTTATGCCCTGCTCGGCTTGATTGCAGCTGTCGTCCTATCGGTCGTAGCTGTGATTCTGGCCTTTGTGCCCGGCGTAGGAGGGTTGTTATCCACTGTCGTTTCCTGGCTGGCTTACGCTGCCTGGCTGGCTGCGGTGGTGTTCTTTGTCCTCTGGCTCGTGGATGAGATCGCGTAACCGGCAACACCCCATGTTCAAGAAAGAAGGCCTCCGGCACATGCCGGAGGCCTTCTTTGATTGATATTCATCGTTCCTCTGTTCTGCGGTTCCTCTGTTCCTCCTACAGTTTCCCCCCCATCTTCCCTTATACCCTTTGTTCCATCTATTCCGCCCTGTACCTTTGCAGCCTCATCACATATTGAAACAACATGTCTCAACCAGTTGTCGTCAGATTTGCGCCAAGCCCGACCGGGCCGCTTCACATCGGAGGGGTTCGTACCGCATTGTATAACTACCTGTTTGCCCGCAAGCACAACGGGACCTTCATTCTACGGATTGAAGACACCGACCAAACCCGGTATGTGAAAGGCGCAGAAGCATACATCATGGAAGCCTGTGGATGGCTGGGCATGACGTTTGACGAAGGGGTCAAAGAAGGCGGAGATAGAGGTCCCTACCGACAAAGCGAACGGGTAAAGCAGGACCTGTACCGATCCTATGCCGAGCAGCTGGTCGTTGAGGGAAAAGCCTATTACGCATTTGATAGTAGCGAGGAACTCGACGCCATGCGGGAACGTCTGAAAGCGGAGGGATCCAGCGTACAGCAGTACAATGCCGTGACCCGGGACTCCATGCGCAACAGCCTCACCCTTCCCCAGGAAGAAACCCAACAACTTCTCGACTGTGGTGAGCCCTACGTGATCCGCTTTCGCATGCCAGCGGATGAAGACATGACGTTCAAGGATGTGGTACGGGAATCAGTCACCTTCAACTCTTCCCATCTCGACGATAAAATCCTGTTGAAATCTGACGGATTTCCAACCTATCACCTCGCCAATGTCGTGGACGATCATCTCATGGGCATTACCCACGTCATCCGCGGTGAAGAATGGCTCTCCTCTACCCCACTCCATGTGATGCTCTACCATGCGCTAGGATGGGAAGATACCATTCCGACTTTTGTGCATTTGCCCCTCATTCTCAATCCCAACGGAAAGGGAAAGATGAGCAAGCGAGCTGGTGACAAAATGGGCTTCTCTGTATTCCCGATAAGCTGGACCGACCCAGAGAGCGGAAATATATCCGAAGGGTACCGGGAACAGGGGTACTTGCCCGAAGCCCTGATGAATTTTCTGGCTTTGCTGGGGTGGAACCCCGGCGACGAAGAGGAAGTCATGGACAAAGACCGACTGATTGAGCGATTCTCTCTGGAACGGATCAACCAATCTCCGACAAATTTCAATATCGATAAACTGACATGGTTTAATGAGACCTGGCTCCGGGAGAAAGTATCTGATGATGTGCTCCTGGCTTTGCTGAAACCCAAGGTAAAAGCAGCAGGGGTTAGCTATCCGGATGATCAGTATTTGCTCACCGCTCTCAACCTTATGAAAGAGCGCGTGTCATTTATTCAGGATGTGGTGAAAGATGCCCCATTTCTGTTCGTGGCACCCACCGCGTACGACGAGAGAATGGCCCGCAAGCAATGGAAGGAACAAACGCCTGACCTGATGCAGGCAATGATCGGAAAGTTTGAAGGGGTTTTTGACTGGAAACATGAGGCACTTTATGCCTGTTTTGAAGAATTGGTAGCAGAAAAAGAAGTGGGAAAAGGTCGTGTGATGGCCCCGCTCCGACTCAGCCTCACCGGCGTTCCTGCTGGTCCTGGTGTGTTTGAGATTGCAGAATTGATTGGCAAAAAGGAAACGATCAGGCGAATTCAGGCCGCCATTACACATTTATCATGAAGACCAAAGAAGAAGATTCCGTTTTTCGGTGCTCCTTCGTATCTTCTGCCACACAACCGAACTCTACCTGGACTCGTATCTACCAATAGAATTTACAACCCTCAATTGAATTAAGGTCTTGGCAACAAAGAAAAGAAAGCCCCGGATTCAGAAGTTTATCAACTACACCAAGGAAGCCTTTTTCTGGCCTGTCCACCTTGTGGTGTTGTCGGCGATCACAGCCCTGGCTGCTTTGGGGATCATCTTGGTGCCCGAGCTGGCAGAACTTATTTCCAGTGGCGCCAACGAAGGATTAATCGCTTCTTCTATCATTCTGATGGCAGGCGGCCTTGAACTGAGCTTTCTCAGTGCCATCACCCAGAATCCGAGATTCATTCGGGCCATCAACGCGAAATATCAATCTGATATTGACGCATTCCAGAAGACCAAGACCATGGTCGATTATTACAACGATCTTACGCTTGAATCTCAGCGACGCTTTGACAAACTCAGAAAGCGCCTCAAAGAAATCCGGGACAGCTATAAGAAACTCGATAATACGGTTCCCAGTCTGGTCAATCGTTTCCTTAATAAGATGAATGCCATTGAGCTATCCTACGTGCGTCTGCTCTACTTCAAGGATAAGTTTCCGGTGATGACCACCCAGGATCAGATGCATAAGACGGTCACGGAAATCGATAAGCTCAACCGGGAACTCAAAGAAGCCGGTGATCGCCTCAAGAAAGTGAAGGAAAAGCGCCTCAAGCTCGCTCAGATGAAGATGGACAATTACCTCAAAGTCCAGGAAAATCGCGAAATCATCGAAGAGCAGCTGCAGACCATTGAAGAAATGGTCGAATACATCAAGGATCAACCTATGACTCTCCAGAATACTGAGCGGGAGGATATCATGATTGACAACCTGCTCTTTGAAACCGAGCAGACACAGGCGACCATGGAGGAAATCGAATCGCTCATGCAGTCCGAATTCTACCCCGGTGTGGTCGATGATTTTGACCTGGATCTAGACAGTGGTGGGGAGGTTGATAAGTTGAAAGAATAGCCGATATATTTCCACAGATAGCACAGGGCAAAGGCCGCTAAAACAAAATAAAGCCGAGTCGCATTTGTGCATTCTTTGAGCCTTTGTGGGAAAAACCATTCTTATTCCACAATGGAAAAGATGTGTAGCGTCGAAGTCATGTAGGTTTCCCCCGGTCTCAACACCGTGGACGGGAAATCCGGCTGGTTAGGACTATCTGGAAAATGCTGGGTTTCCAGGCAAAAGGCAGATCGGTGATCATAAGTGTTCCCGGACTTACCAGTAAGGCTACCGTTCATGAAATTTCCTCCGTAAAACTGAATCCCGGGTTCATGGGTGAAAATATCCATCTGGATCCCGCTTTTGTCTCCAACCACGGTGGCAGCGAGATGAAGTTCATCCGTTTTTCCGGCATCCAGCACAAAGTTGTGATCATATCCCATGCCGTAGGCCAGTTGTGTATCCTCCACCTCAACCCTCGCTCCGATGGCTGTCGGCATCTGAAAATCAAAGGGTGTCCCAGCCACTTCCAGAAGCTCTCCAGTCGGAATCAGGGTGCTGTCCACCGGTGTATAACGACTCGCCGGAATCATCAGCAAGTGCTCGTTGATGGTACCACTACCTTCCCCATTTAGATTGAAGTAGGTGTGATTGGTAAGATTGGCCACTGTTGGGGCGTCGGTTGTCGCGTGGTAGTCAATCCGCAATCCTGGATCGTCAGTGAGGGAATAGGTCACAGTGGTGGTGAGTTCACCGGGATAGCCCATGTCGGCCTCAGGAGAGACATAGGTAAATGTCACGGTCTTATCATCTGTCTTCTTGGCATCCCAAACTTTGGCAAAAAAGCCCTCAGGCCCACCGTGGAGGGTATTGGGCTCATTATTGATGGGGATCTGGTACTCATTGCCATCGATGGTAAATTGTCCCAGAGCAATTCGATTACCATAGCGACCCACGGTAGCCCCGTAGAAAAAAGCGCCAGGCTTTGCGAAGGTTTCTCCCTGATTGAATCCAAGTGCCACATCTGTCCAGTTGTCGTCTTTGTCCTTGACCCACAGGCTCACAAGGCGGGCGCCATAGTCGGTAAGGGCAGCATGCATCCCATCTCCTTTCAACACATACAGATCTGTGGAGTCTCCGTTCATGGAGGACCGAAAACCCGATCTGGCGGGTAGCTCGGGGGCGGAAGTATCCCCTTCCCGGGATGATTCCTGGGGATCAGATTCCTCGCTGCAGGCAATCAGCAGC
>CAZLKP010000069.1:0-5645 GCA_964560095.1 uncultured Bacteroidia bacterium | reverse complement strand
AGAGACAGGGCAGCCAGGAGATGCAATTTGATGTACATGATGATCTTTAGCTGGAATAAAAGAAAAATGATTTCAGGCTGAAATCAACGGAAGAAATCCGAAAGCCCCAATTATTCATGGGGACCTGGGGATTCCCTAATTTCCAGGGATAGATCTATTACCCCGGGCAAAGTGAAAACCATTCCGGAAATGATCCTCCAGCGCCTCATAAGCTCATTCCGGATCAAGCTGGGAGTCACACCACACCAACCCTCAGGCTCTCACCTGTCCATCTCCGAGCACATAGTATTTGTTGGTGACCAGCTGTTTGAGCCCCAATGGCCCACGGTGGTGCAGCTTGTCGGTAGAAATGGCCAACTCGGCCCCTACACCCATTTGCCCGCCATCGGTAAAGCGCGTGGAGGCATTCTGATAAACAGCTGCGCTGTCAATCTGCTCCATAAAGCTCATGGCATCGTCACGATTTTCGGTCAGAATGGTGTTGGAATGACCACCGGAATACTGGTTGATGGTTCTGATGGCATCGTCCAGGCCGTCGACAGATCCGATCGCGGCTTTTTTGGCCAGAAATTCCTCAAACCACACCTGCTCCGATTCAATCGGGTCAGCGTGTTTGAGATGGCTGATCACCGACTCACTCGCCACGAGGTGGACGCCCTGAGATGTCAAGGCAGCCTCAATCTGCTGGAGAACTTCCCCGAAATTCGGGTGATTGCGATCCATGAGGATCTTATCCAGCGCATTACAGCCGGAGATTTTTTGGGTCTTGGCATTGACAATCACCCGGATCGTCTTATCTGGATCTGCATCTGGTGCCACATAGGCGAAGTTATTTCCGCGGCCACTCACCAGCACGGCACAGGTGGCATGCTGCTTCACGAAGTTGATGAGCTTTTCACCGCCCCGGGGCACGATCAGATCGAGTTGCTGATCAGGATTGCGGAGGAATTCCTGCGTAGTGGCCCGATCCATTTTCAGATACTGAATCCAGTTGTTGTCGAGTCCATGCTCTGAGAGAGCATGGTGCCAGCAGGCGACGAGGGCTTCGTTGGAGTGATGGGCCTCCTTTCCACCTTTGAGCAGGATGTGGTTATTTGCCTTAAACGCCAGCACAGCAGCTTCAATGGTCACGTCCGGTCGGCTTTCGTAGATGATCATGATGGTACCGAAGGGCGCGGTCTTGTTCGTGATGTCCAGGCCGTTGTCCAGTTTCACATGGCTAATAACCTGCCCGACAGGGTCTTTCTGCTCTTTTACTTCTTTGACAGCCCGGATCATGTCATCTACCTTGGCATTGTCCACAACCAGTCGGTCGTAGAGCGCCTGGTCCTCACGGTCAAAGGCATCAAGATCCTGCTTGTTAGCAGCGATGATTTGTTCACGCCGGGCATCGAGCAGCCCGATCATGGATGATAAAACGTTATTTTTTGTATCTGTTAAGAGTAATTGCATGAAATGTTGATTTCTGTTGAATTCGGGGATTAGTCATCGTGATAGACCCGGGTTCCTTCCTCAAGCCCATTGACGATGTTGAGAATCACATTCTCTTTTTTGCCGTTGGCGATGTAGGTCGGAATGTTCTTGGCGGCTGTTTGCTTGGCCATGTTGACTTTGGACATCATGCCGCCACGACCTTCCCCCGGCTTTTTGCCGGAGGATTGGATGAATTGCTCTACCTGATCGGCGGTTGACAGGGAAGGGATCAGTTCCGACTCATCATCGTCCGGGTGCCCGTTGTAGAGGCCATCGGTATCTGTCAGCAGGATCAGCATATCTGCATGAGTGAGTTCTGCCACAAGGCTGGCCAGTTCATCATTATCCGAAAACATAGACATCGACAGAGAGACGGCGTCGTCTTCATTGGCAATGGGAACAATGCCCTGAGAGATCAGACCCTCGTAACAATTGATCATGTTTTCCCGATGCTTACCGGGGTCGAAGTCCCGCTTGGTGGCCAGCACCTGTGCGCATCTCATTCCGTAGTCCTGAAAGATGCTGTAATAGTGTCGCATCAACCGGGGTTGGCCTACTGCAGAGTACACTTGCCTGCGGATGGTGGAATCTTCGATGTTGTTGTAATTGAGCACTTCCTTTCCGGCGATCACAGATCCGGAAGAAATCAACACCGTGATGATGTCTTCTTCGTAGAGCGTAGCGATCTGGCGAACGAGTTGCCTGAGGATAGGGCCTACGATGCGGTTGTCTTTGTTGGTCATCACGTTGGTGCCCACCTTCACCACGACGCGTTTTTTGTATAGTTTTCCGTTGATCATAAATGGTTTATTCTTTACCCAGTTCTACCGCACGATTGAAGGCTGCGTAGGCAGCCTCTTCGATCAATTCATTGACGTTGTTTTCTGCCATAGAGTCCAGGGCAGCCCGGGTAGTCCCCCCCTTGGAGGCGACTCGATCCATCCATTTATCAGGACTCAGATCGGACTGGTTAAAGAGTTCAACTGCTCCTTCAAAGGTCTGGCTCACAAGTACCTTGGAGTCATAGTCGGAGAAGCCCATTTTCTTGGCAGCTTCCATCATGGATTGCATGAAGTAAAACACATAGGCCGGTCCGCTACCGGAGATACCCGTAGAGGCATCAATATCATTCTCAGTGTCGAGATATACCGATTTCCCTGTCGTGTCGAGCAGACGCTGGACCGTTGACAGTTCCAGACGGGACACTTCTTCAGATGCAGTAAAGGAGGTAAGCCCTTTTCCTACCTGTGCGGGTAAATTGGGCATGGCCCGGACAACCTTGCGAACACCAAGTCCTTCCTGCAACGTGTTAATCGTGATGCCAGCCATGATCGAAATGATCACCTGATCAGGGTTCATTTTCGGCTTCAAATCCTTCATCAGTGATTCCGCATGATAGGGCTTGACAGCAAGAAAAATGAGATCGGCTTTCGGGACACAGTCGTCTAGGCTGTCAAATACGTCAAACCGACTGATTTTTTGGAGTTCATTGATTTTCTCGGGGTTGGTATCTGAGATCATCAGATTGTTTTCATGGAGAAACTCAGACTTGACCAATGCTTTGGCATAGGCCAGGCCCATATTTCCTGCGCCAATAACTAATACATTCATTCCTGGGTAAGGGATTTGGTAAAAAAAGTGGATGAATGAATAAAAATTTGCAATGATCGTGCGAGCGATCAGATTTTTGGCGAAAAATCCATATTTCCCAGTTTAAGCCGAAAACCGACAATGATTTCTATGAAATCACAATAAACTGAAATATCTGTTTAGACATACTGTCAGCCAAGCTGTCATACTGGCACCAGCTTTTGTGTGCGATTTCATTTACAGCGCAAAGCAGCCCGCGCAGGATGCAGATTGATTAGATGGTATTTTGCTCTGCTACTGTTCCACCGCTTTGCTCGTCAGCCGACCAAACACCCATCCTTCCTGGCCATTGATATTGATCAAATACCAATAGTCGGTATTGCCATTCACCTCAATCATCTCAGGTGTGCGCTCGATAATGGTTCCAATCTCTCCTTCTTCTGCCTGAAACAACACTTCGGACTCTGTCGTGGGTTCAAGGCGCACATTTACTTTGGCCGCAGTGACGTAGAGCTGGTTGGCAGGGAGCTCCGCCCTTGCCTGCACGGATTCCAACTCCGACTGCACCAACCCGATGAGAGAAGAGGTGTTGAACGTGCTGCTGCTCAGAATTCGCTGCAAGGCTTCTTCCTGGGCTTTGGGTGTTTTCTCCTCCATAGCCTGCGACATCAGGATGGCCACACTCACATCGGTTTTGTCTGTGGTGAAGCGACTGTTTTCCTGAATCCAGCCTTTCTTCTTCTTCTCCCGGCCATATACTTCCAGCCAGCCTGGTTCAGTGGATTCCTTCATCACTGCGAAAATCTCACCAGCCTCCAATTGATCTCCAGTGAAAGTAGTGAGCTCTGGACGTTTATAGATATCGATATCACCATAAGAAGCAGCGCGATCGGCATTGACCGCAAACAGGTACAGGTTGCTCCATCCCTGATCTCCTCCGCTGAGGGTCATTTCTCCATACGTTCGATCGCTTCCTTCCGGTGAGGCTTCTTCGCCAGTGAGTGTCACCACCTCTCCAAAGTTGATCACTGTGATCCACTTTACCCCTTCCCCCCTACCAGGGCCTGTGCGAAGCCCGGCTTCATTCCAGAGACAAACAGCCGGAATCCCGCCAGAGGGCCCCGCGTCGTTGCTGGTCTGAGCAGCAGTTGTTTCGGATGTAGAATCTGCCTCTATTGTCTGGCTATCAGACCCGGAAGGCTCATTGCAGGACACCACCATGACTATAGCGGCAAAGAGGAATAAAGAAATTCGGTTCATGTTTGGGGACTTTTGGGAAAAATAGGAAGAATGATGCACATGTGGCAAGTTAAGATGCAGGTTCCAATAGCGGTTGGAGATAGGTCCACAGGGTATCAGCGACAATGGCATGCCCGGCTTCATTGGGGTGAATGCCGTCATCGAGATTCAGGGCCGGATTGGCAGCTACGCCCGCCAGCAAGAAAGGAATCAGGATACCGTGATATTCATCTGCCAGGTCCGGAAACATCTCCCGGAACTGGGCGGTGTAGTCTGGGCCCATATTTGGCGGAATCTCCATCCCGGCTACGATGAGTTTCGCATTCGGGTATCGATCCCGCACCCGACGGAGGATTTCTGATAAATTTTCTCTGGTTTCTTCCAGCTCCATGCCACGAAGGCCGTCATTCCCTCCAAGTTCCAGCATGAATATGTCAACCGGGTTTCTCAGCAGCCAGTCGAGTCGGTTGAGCCCATCTGCACTGGTTTCGCCGCTCACGCCGGCATTCACCACTTTATATGATTCATACCCCAAAGAATCCAACCGATGCTGAATCAATGCAGGGAAGGCATCGTCAGGATTGAGTTGATATCCCGCCGTAATGCTATTCCCAAAAATGACAATCCGCTTCCGATCTGTTCCCTCCTCATCAGAGTCCTCATCTTCCCGAAGATGCGGACTATCTTCTGAGGTACTGGCCACGGATTTGCTGTCAGATTCACATGCGGAAAAACTCCAAAGGAGCCCGAATGAAACCAGAATGAAAATTGTCCGTTTCCATGAGGGAACATTGATTCCCGCTGATGCTTCCAGTAAGTTCGGCTTCATATTACGCAAAGCTACAAATGTCTGAGATAACCATGCTCCGTGTCGAGGAGCTTAGCAAAACATATCCAAGCGGAGATCGCGAAATCACAGTGTTGGATCGGGTAAATTTTGCCATCAAAGCCGGAACAACCAACGCCATCGTAGGTCCCTCCGGAAGTGGAAAAACCACACTTCTGGGCCTCTGTGCTGGCCTGGATCAACCCAGCTCCGGGGCTGTTTTTCTCGAAGAGCAACCGTTGTCTTCCCTATCTGAAGATGAGCGGGCGCTGCTCAGACGAGCGCGCATCGGCTTTGTTTTTCAAAATTTTCAACTGCTGCCCACCCTCACCGCCAGAGAAAATGTGATGGTGCCTCTGGAACTTCAGGGAGGAAAGCAGGCCGGACAAAAAGCCGACGAATGGCTGGGCAAAGTCGGACTGGCAGGACGCGAGCATCATTATCCCAGCCAGCTCTCTGGTGGAGAGCAGCAGCGGGTAGCGCTGGCCCGTGCCTTCGTCCACGAACCCCGTATTCT
>CAZLKP010000068.1:8534-15061 GCA_964560095.1 uncultured Bacteroidia bacterium | reverse complement strand
TTCGGAGGCCAACTGGCACCACCTCTGGCTCAGCGAAGGCTTCGCGACCTATTTTGCGAGCATCTGGTTGGGACATGCTCATGGAGAAGCACGGCTACGCAAAGAGCTACAGATCGACCGGGCCACCATTTTTCGGGCGGCCCCTGATGTGCCGCTGGTCCCTCCAGGAGTGGATGATCCCATGAGCCTCCTCAATCCCAACTCCTACGAAAAAGGCGGCTGGGTTTTGCACATGCTTCGGACCGAATTGGGGGATGATATCTTTTTTGAAGGCATCCGGTCCTACTATGACGCCCATCACAATAGCAATGCCACCACCAACCAGCTGCAGGCAGTGATGGAAGAAACGAGCGGCAAAGATCTCAGCATCTTTTTCGATCAATGGGTATATGGCACCGGCTACCCGGAACTGGCTATCACCTGGAGCTATGAGGATGAATCTCTGAAGGTGACCATTCGCCAGATGCAGGCGGCAGGAGAGCGCTGGGACGTGCCTGTTGAATTGGGCGTGATGATTCAGGGCGAAAGTGAGCCCCACATCATCCAGATTCGATCCGACAAACGCAAGGTGTCTGAGTCTTTTCCGATATCATCTTACCCCGAACTGGTCGTGTTTGATCCACAAGTGAAGTTGCTGGCGGAAGTAGAAGTAACTGTAGAAGAGGAGTAGGAAAGTCGAAACCCGGTGAGCGTTGTGAACGCTCCGAAGCTAAAAATTCACCAAGTTAATAGAATGAATACGCTTCATATTTGCCCAAATGCAGATTGGTGATTGGAAAAAATCTTTGCGAAAAACTGGTTTGTAAATATGCCTCATGGATAAATCAATTCTTCAAGCCTTAAATATTACCATTCCTCAGCAAGTCAACAACATGATGGCGTATCATTTGATGCTTGCCAGGAAGTATACTATCGGTTATAAAGGCCTAAATCTTTCCAAAAAAGAGCAGTCTAAATTTTTTACTGAGAGGTATCGAAATGAGGTTGAATTTTTTCAGACAAATAGGAATGCAACACATTCCCATCATCCTTACGATGATAGCCCAGTTACAGAAACCTTAGTTTCTTCAGCTGTAATATATGGCAGGAGCTTGCTAAACTTTTTTAGGATTTTCCTTAAGCCCGGTGATGATATGTTCAGTTTTGGAACGCATGGACATCAAAAAGGAAAAATCGATCTACATATTGATACCATCTTTCCGGAGAAATATCCAACTCAGTCATCCCTTAAGCCAATATTTAATTTCTTCCCACAACGCAATTGCGAAAACGAAATCAACCAATTTCTAATCTTTGCAAACCGATACCCAGCCCATATTACGACTGAACAGAAAAGAATTCCGGCCCCAGAAGATCAGGAGTATATCAATCAAGCAAAACTATCAATATACCAACTCTTTAAACAATTCTTAGCCCCAAACCATCCCGAGAAATCTCAGAGTGAATATCTGAGGAAGATCTGGTATTACGATCAGATTGAGTCTTAGAATACGAATTGAGACAAGGAGCCACACAAACATCCTCCACTAACGATCCCCACCCACTACCAACTTCGTAACTCCCCCACCTCAAAGCGCCACTCCGGCGTGTCGAGAATCCCGCTCTCGGGGAGCTCATACCAGGGACTGATGTCGGGGTTGGTCGGGTTGCGGAGAATCTGGATCTCCTGAGCAGGCATGTAACTCTGAGCCAGCATAAAACGCTTCTGACCTGTAGCAGGGTTCACAGCCATATCCACCACGATCACCGCATGGCCCGGCGACCCACCCCGGATAAACACATCGCCGATTTGCATGTCGGAAAGGAGAACAGGGGTCAATTCCTGCTCCAGCGAAAGGGTTCCGGCATAGGAAAAGACCATTTCCAGGTACTTCCAAAACGAAGCATAGGAAGTGGAAGGAGAACCGCTATTCGTCCAAGTCACCTGATTGCCGCGAACGGAAATTCGCTGGCCCTCCCGCCACTTGCGATAATCGGCCCGAAAGCCATTGGTGAAGTGAAAGTGAATGTCGTCGTAACGCTCCTGGAAAAAGAGGTATTCGGCCCGAAGCCGCATGACGGCATCAGCACATTGATGCAGGTCACGGTCGCCGATCGGGAGGTCGACCACCGCGTAATAAATATTCCGGTCGGGCTTGGTCAGGCCATGATAGGTGGTCACCCGGGCACCAACAGGCTTGAGGGGTAACGATCGCAGAAACCCGGCAAATGAACCTGTCTCAACGGCCACTCGCTCATACCCTGCCAGCGAAAGCGGGCGGCCACGGTCGTCCCTGACGAATCGATGAGGCCTACCGGTGCGCTGACTGCTATACGAGCCATCTCCGATTTGTTCGACGAGGCTTCATAACCATTTGAAGTATCATGACAGGAAAACAGGACCATCAGGAAAGGCAGGAGGGTTCGCATCATGGGAAAAAAGGTTAAATTCCTCTATTGTAACGAATCAAACAGCTTTTTCACCTGCAGGTCCCCAAATCCATAGACGCCTTCCTCCTGGCAAAAGGCCTGAAATACCTCTCCGAAGGTTGTCATTCCTTCCGCCAGCTTTCGCCGAATGAAGGCTTCCGGCCTGCCAGGATGTCTGTTGCGATCCAGGTGGGCCTGAACGACTTCAGGCAGAAGCCGAAAAGCTGGAGAAGGCACCTGGCCTAAATTCGCTAATTCCGTGTTTTTTCCCCGGCAATAGGCTTTCCACAACTGTTCTCCCAGCTGGCGATCTTCCCCGGAAAGTTTCTGCCTGTCATAAAAGGCCTGTTGCAGGTCGCCCGGATCATTGGACCCGAAACCCATCCACTGTGTTGCCTCTCCTTTCATCTTCGGAAACACCCGAAAAAGCGTTACCTGTTTCCCCCTGAGGAGAAAAAGAACAAACCACATATTCACCTGGCAAAACAGATCATCCTCGAACCACAGGGAAATCTCCGATCCCTCCGGAATGCGAGTCATGAGATCAAATTCAGTAAAGACCTGCGTCTGATAATCCATGCCGGATTCGGGATACGCCCGATCCATGTATGCCGCCCGTTCGCGAAAAAACGGCTCCGGTATCTGCGTCTCGACAGGGCCTTCTACAAATGCTTCGCGACACACGAAAGGAGTCCCGGACAAAGACGTCAGCGAGAACGCTTCTCTCAACGCATCCCCATTGAGAATATGATAGCTGGCCATGGCATCGGGGTTACAAATCCTTAACAGGAGAATGACAGACATTTCTTCCCTGTTCAGCTATATTACATGTAAACAAAGACATAAAAGAATTCTGATGGGCTGGATTTGCGCATTTGATTTGTTTCCGTATGGAGGATTTTGGTGCAAATTCCTGAATGTCAGCTCTTTTTGTCAATAAATCATTCCCCCGGTACAATCGGGACGAAGAGCGGTAAGATACGCATTCCCGACAAGGATTGCAGATAGGTCTCCATCGAGATTTGACGTATTACGCAGGAATTGCGACAAACCGGGTTGATGATTCATGAAAATAGGTGACTGTATTCATCAGTAATCATACACGCATTATTCCCTACATTTCAAACATATCCCAATGATTGTACCCTCATTGCCGGGTCGCTCCACGGGCTTTTCCTTGCGACGTTTCATGCTTTCAATGGCGGTTGGCCTGATGGCCATTCCAGCCAGTGCTCAATCCCTTTGGTCAGAGTCCTTCGAAACGGACGGAAACGGCACCCGCTATACCGCTACCGAGTTTTCGGATGGCAGTGGTGACTTTTTCACCCGCACAGATGGCTCCAACATCACGGGTTCCTATTCTGTGACAGGTGCCGATGGCAGTTCGTTTTTTGCTGCGATGGACACCGATGGAGAACCTGCCGGTGGTGACATCGTGAGCATCACGTTCTCCCCGATTGATATCAACGGATTTTCTTCGTTGAGCTTTTCGGGCCTGTTTGCCGAAGATGACGACGGAACCAATCAGGACTGGGACGATGATGCCCTGGTGTATGTAGAAGCGAACATCGACGGTGCCGGATGGACCAAAATCCTGCAATTCGCGACAGGTGTATCTGGTTTCAACCAGGAGCCCCTTCAGGACACAGATCTCGATGGGGTCGGAGATGGTGCTGCCTTAACAGACGCTTTCGCTTCTTTTTCAGCCCCCATTCCCGGAGCAGGTTCCAGCCTTGAACTTCGGATCACGACCGAATTTCTGGATGCCGGAGACGAGGATGTGGCATTCGACCTGCTGGAAGTAAGCGGCACACCTGCCGGTCCTTCCATGCTATGGGTGGAAGATTTTGAAACTGATGGCAATGGTTCACGCTATACCGCAGCAGAATTTTCAGACGGATTCGGTGACTTTTTCACACGGACAGACGGCTCCAACATCGGAACCTCCTACCAGGTGACGGGCAATGAAGGTAGCTTCTTCTTCGCCGGAATGGACACCGATGGCGAACCAGAAGGTGGTGACGTGGTGAGCATTACGTTTGACCCGATTAATATCAACGGATTTTCCTCCTTGTCATTCTCCGGACTCTTTGCCGAAGATGATGACGGGACGAATCAGGACTGGGACGATGATGCGCTCGTGTATGTAGAAGCGAATATTGACGGGGCTGGGTGGACCAAAATCCTGCAATTTGCGACGGGCACACCAGGATTCAATCAGGAGCCTCTTCAGGACACCGATCTGGATGGAGTCGGAGACGGTGCTGCCCTAACTGCTGCATTTGCCACGTTTTCTGCGAATATTTCTGGAACCGGGACACTTCTGGAATTCCGGATCACCTCTGAGTTTCTCGATGCCGGAGATGAGGACATTGCTTTCGATTTTCTGAAAGTAGAAGGCGTTCAAACTGGTGGTGGATGTACCGATGCTGCCGCTCCCATGGCCGTATGCCAAAACGTAACCCTGTATCTCGATGCCAACGGCCAGGCCGTTCTGGATCCTGCCGACCTTGATGGCGGGTCCACCGATGATTGCACCCCGGCTGAGCTACTCTCCTTCAGCGCCAGCCAGACCAGCTTCGATTGCAGCGATATGTCATCTGCTCCTGTCGCCAACGGCCTGTTCATTTCTGAGTATGTTGAAGGAAGCGGATTCACCAAGTATGTTGAAGTCTTCAACGGGACTGGAAACGCTGTGGACTTGTCCAACTTTGAACTCCGCCTGTATGCCAATGGCAATACTTCCCCCAATTCAGTTACCCAGCTTTCAGGGATGCTGGCGGATGGTGAGGTGGTTGTCCTGGCCAATTCTCAGGCTACCGAATACTCCGGACCTGTTCAGGTGATCAGCGCAGTTAACTTCAACGGAGACGATGCCGTGGAGCTGTACAACACAGCTGCAGGACAGACCATGGACATCTTCGGAACAATTGGTGAGGATCCCGGCTCTCAGTGGAGTGCCGGAGGAAACAGCACACAGAATGCGACACTTCGAAGGAAGTCTTCAGTAACCATGGGTGTTCAAACCAACCCCGGTCCGGGTTTCCCAACCCTCGCTACTGAGTGGGACGGTTTTGCCAACAATGACGTATCCGGCCTTGGTTCTCACAGCCTGGGTTCAGGGGGGATCCCGGTTACCCTTACGGTCGCAGACGAATCTGGCAAAAGCAGCACCTGTGTGGCTCAGGTGACTGTGATGGACAATCTTGGCCCCAACGTGATCTGCACCAGCCCAACGCTCGTGCTCGACGAAAATGGCCAGGCCAGCCTGACAGCTGATATGGTCGATGGAGGCACCGTAGACAACTGCAGCGATGTGACCCTGTCTATCGATAAGATGTCTTTCGACTGCGCTGATGCAGCCGGCATTACCACGGGTGACGACATCTTTATTTCGGAGTATGTCGAAGGTTCTGGTTTCACCAAATACGTCGAGCTTTACAATGGAACCGGATCAACTGTCGATCTCTCCAACTATGAATTCCGCCTCTACAGCAATGGAAGCAGCGCTGCCAACAGCGTTCAAACCCTCAGCGGTACCCTGGCAAACGGACAGGTAGTGGTTCTGGCCAATCCATCTGCCACTTCCTACGGAGGTGCAACTCAGATTCTCAGCGCCGTGAACTTCAACGGTGATGATGCGGTGGAGATTTACAACACAGCTACTAGCATGACAGCTGATATCTTCGGGACCATCGGAGAAGATCCCGGATCTCAGTGGAGTGCCGGTGGAAACAGCACCCAAAATGCCACCCTTCGCCGGAAATCATCTGTGGCTGAAGGTGTAACCACCAACCCTGGCCCGGGTTTCCCGACGCTGGCCACCGAGTGGGACAGCTATGCCAACAACGACATTTCTGGCCTGGGCATGCACATGGTCGATCAGCTGCCTGGCATCCCTGTGACGCTTACCGCAACTGACGATAACGGAAACGTCAGCACCTGTACAGCATTGGTCAACGTGGTAGACAACACCATGCCTGTTGTCACATGCCAGGACATCAACATCCAGTTGGATGCCAACGGCAACGCTACCATTGCTGAGAATGCCGTCGATGACGGAAGTTATGACAACTGTGGCCCGCTCACTTTCGATACAGATATCACCTCATTTACTA
>CAZLKP010000068.1:0-8524 GCA_964560095.1 uncultured Bacteroidia bacterium | reverse complement strand
TCGACATGCGTTCGAAATCACGCATCGGCCGTTCCGACATCGGTGCCAATGCCGTGGTGCTGACCGTCACTGATCCCAGTGGAAACAGCGCCACCTGTAACGCAACGGTAAATGTGTTTGCGCCCGGACCAGCTGTGTTTGAGTTTGTGCTGTATGATGCCAGAGATGATGTGCCCATCATGACCCTGAATGATGGAGATTACATTTCACTTCCAGAATTACCTACCAACACACTGGCCATTCGTGCACTTCCCGGCACCGATCTGGTGGAAAGCATGGAACTCATCCTTACCGGACCGGAAAGCAGAACTCAAACCGAGAACAATGCGCCATACTTCTCCTTTGGTGACAACATTTACAATGGGAACATCAACGGAAAAGGGTTTCCTGCAGGTGTGTACACCTTCTCTGCAACCCCATATTCTCAGGACAAACTGCAGGGAGTTCAGGGAGCAACCCGCACCATCACATTTGAACTGTTTGTTCCAACACCGGAGATTCTCAGCTTTGATCTGATCAATCCTTCTACCGATCAGGTGGTCGGAGGTCCGATGATGGATGGAGATGTGGTGAACCTTACCGCACTGGGAGGATCATTCTCCATCAGAGCTAACGCCAACCTGGGGGATATTGAAGAAGTGGAAATGGTGGTAACCGACATGAATGGCCAGATCGTTCATGATCAGACCGAGGGACAGGCCGAATACCTTCTCTTCGGAAACTACGGTTCCGACTACCAGCCCGGCTCCCTCCCGGATGGCATGTACACCCTCACAGCGACTCCTATCGAGGACAATACCAGCAACATCGGGATTTCAGCTTCTGTGGACTTCGTCGTGACAGGCAATACCCCACCGGCTGGTTCTAATGGCCTGATGGTGAATCAGCTCAAAGGAAACTTTGATCGTGACATTCACCTGTACCCGAACCCGGCCAGCCACGTTCTGAATGCAGACCTCAGCGAATTCATGGGTGAATCCGCCAGAATGTCCATCATGAACGAGATTGGTCAGGAAGTGTGGGCATTGGATCTGGAGGAAATCCAAAGTGATCCACGAATGATCAACCTGTCGGCCTACCGGTTTACCGAGGGCGTGTATCTCTTCCACCTGGAGACAGAATCCGGAATGCAGATTACCCGCCGCTTTGTGATCGTGAAAAATTGATCCGCTGGATGCTCACAGGAGCGCAACGCGCTTGTCGATAGAATATGGAGCCTGGTCGTCAGACCGGGCTCTTTTGCTCTATTTGGTAGCTTCGCCGGGTGAATCCGGATAAAAATCGCTAACCAGATGAGTATATTTCCCAGATAAAATCCCAATCACTACTCGCTATGTCGATATTCAGGCTCGTGAGACCCTCCACGATTGCATTTACGATCTTGTTGGCAGGATTCATCTTCCAATCCTGCGGCAAAAAAGAAACACCAAGACTTTTGGTGTTCTCAAAAACAGAAGGATTCCGACACCAATCCATTGAGGCCGGGCAAAAGGCTTTGAAAAAAATGGCTTCTAACCAAGGTTGGGAGGTGGAATTCTCAGAGAATGATTCCATGTTTTACGAGGAGTCACTCAAGCAATTTCACGCCGTAGTCTTCCTCAACACCACCGGCGACATTCTCAACGCGGAACAGCAAAACAACTTCGAGCGATTCATCCAGGCCGGGGGAGGCTATGTTGGTATTCATTCTGCCACCGATACCGAATACGACTGGCCCTGGTACGGAAAGCTGGCTGGCGCCTATTTCCGGTCCCATCCCAATGACCCCAATGTCAAGGAAGGGGAATTTTACGTGGTGGACCACGACCATGAGGCATGTAAAGGCATGCCAGATAGATTCACCCGAACCGACGAATTCTATAATTTCAATGACATCAACCCCGACATCAACGTCCTGGTCAAGATTGACGAATCCACCTATACCGGGGGCGAAAATGGCGAAGACCACCCCATTTCCTGGTATCATGAATATGACGGTGGTCGCGCCTTTTACACAGCCATGGGTCATACGGAGGAAACCTTCTCGGAGGAGCTGTTTCTCAATCATTTGTTGGGCGGGATCAACTACGTAATCGGTGGCGAAAAAGCGACTGCCCTGGACTACGGCAAGGTATCAACCCTCAGAGTGCCGGAAGAAAACCGATTTGCCAAGGTCGTCCTGGATGAAAACCTCAACGAGCCCATGGAACTGGCCATTCTCCCTGAGGGCGATATCATTTTTATCGAACGCTACGGTGCGATCAAGCTGTATGATCAGGCATTGCAGGAAACACGGGTCATCGACAGCATCTCTGTGAGCACCAAATACACCAACCGTGAGGGAGAGCAACGTGAAG
The DNA here is from genome assembly GCA_964560095.1 of uncultured Bacteroidia bacterium. GTDB lineage: Bacteria > Bacteroidota > Bacteroidia > J057 > J057 > JANQTF01. The sequence goes on along the minus strand of CAZLKP010000068.1, from coordinate 6,188 downwards.
CCGAAGACGGGCTGCTGGGCATCACGCTGGATCCGGACTTCGACAACAACCACTGGATGTATTTTTATTATTCACCCGCTGGAGAAGCCTCCAAAAATGAACTGGCTCGGATAAAATTCCGCAATGATGCCTTCGACTGGGAGAGCAAACAGGTGATCCTTGAAGTACCTGTGCAGCGGGAGCAGTGCTGCCACACCGGAGGGTCCATGGCCTGGGACAAAGACGGCAACCTCTATCTGAGTACTGGTGACAATACCAGCCCGAGAGCCATTGCCTATGCACCCATCGACGAGCGGGAAGGACGCGGCCCCTGGGATGCCCAAAAATCCTCCGGCAACACCAATGATCTGCGCGGCAGCATCCTGCGCATTCATCCGGAAGAAGATGGATCCTATACCATTCCTGAGGGCAACCTCTTTCCTGAAGGAACCCCCAACACACGCCCAGAGATTTATGTGAAAGGAACCCGAAATCCCTACAGAATTTCTCTGGACCAGCGCACTGGCTATCTGTACTGGGGAGAGGTGGGACCGGATGCGAGAGCCGATTCTTCCGCACTGGGTTCGCGGGGGTATGACGAAGTAAATCAGGCCAGGCAAGCTGGATTTTTTGGTTGGCCCTATTTTGTCGGAAACAACTACGCCTACGGAGATCATGATTTCAAAACCGGAGAGGTCAAGGCCACATTTGCTGTCGATGGAGCAGCCAATAACTCCCCGCACAGCACCGGCATGGAAACTCTGCCACCGGCTCAACCAGCCTTTATCTGGTACCCCTATGCAGAATCAGAGGAGTTTCCGTTGGTGGGCTCCGGCTCCAGAAATGCCATGGCGGGTCCTGTATTTTACCGGGAGGATTTCAGAAATGCAGAACGGGCGTTCCCAGAATACTACGACGAAAAACTCCTGATCTACGACTGGATGCGGGGCTGGATCATGGCTGTGAGGATGGACGAAAACGGCGATTTTGTATCGATGGAACGCGTCATGCCCAGCAACAAATTCTCCAACCCCATGGACATGGCCTTCCACCCAAACGGCGATCTCTATATCCTTGAATATGGCTCTGGCTGGTTTTCCCAAAATGAAGACGCCCGCCTGGTACGCATCGAATACACCGAAGGCAACCGCAAGCCATCTGTGAATCTGTTCGCCGATCAAACCGCAGGTGCGCTACCATTTTCCGTTGATTTCAATGCCAAAGGAACCAAAGACCCTGACGGAGACCGTCTCAGCTATGATTGGTCCATCACAGATACTGACGGGAATGAAATCGCCTCTGCCACAGGTATCAGTGGCAGTTATACATTGGAAGAAGCCGGAAGGTATTTCCTCACTCTCAATGTGGATGATAGCAAAGGCGAAAGCACGACCGTGACCCGTGAACTCCAGGCTGGCAACGAGCCGCCAACAGTGGACATCAATATCGTGGGAGGAAACAGCGGATTTTTCTTCCCGGGACAAACCTTTGATTATCAGGTGGAAGTGACTGACAGCGAAGACGGTAGCACCAGCGATGGCAACATTGACCCATCTGCCGTGTCGGTCACAATCGATTATCTGGCGGAAGGCTTTGACCAGACATTCGTGGCAGCCGGACATAAATTCGCTGATGAACTCACAGAAACTACTGCTGGACTGAGGTTGATAAAAGACAGTGACTGTATGTCCTGCCACCAGATTGCCAGGGCTTCTGTTGGGCCTACCTACGCGGATGTGGCGATGACATACAAAGAAGATCCGGATGCGAAACCGTACCTGATGGATAGAATCAAGAATGGTGGTGGCGGCGTTTGGGGAGAGGTAGCCATGGCCGCCCACCCCGATCTGAGTGATGACGATGCATCGGCCATGGTGGATTACATCCTCTCTCTGGCGGAAAGCCCGGCAGGATCACTTCCGCTCAGCGGAAGCTATCAGGCCGCCATTGAACAGGGACAAAGTAATCAGGGTGTGTTTATCATCCGGGCGGCTTACACCGACCAGGGCGCCAATGGCATTGGCGGACTACAAAGCGAAAAAATTCTGATTCTGAAGAATGCAAACCTAGAAGCCTTTTCTGCAGATCAGGTGGAAGGCGTCACCAAGCTGAATCTGGCCAACCCACCTATCAAAATGCTCATGGCGGGCGAAGACGGCGCCTGGTTTACCTTCAACAACCTGGATCTCACAGGCATCGGCTCCGTGACCGTGGTCGCCACAGCGAATGCGCAATTCGGGTTCGAAGGGGGCATGATTGAGGTACACCTGGATGCCCCCGACGGCCCACTGATTGGTCAGAGCGATATGGTCAGACCTGTCATCAGCGATAACCCCATGCGAACCCCTCCTGCTATGCTCAACATAGCGCTAAAACCCACCGAAGGTAGCCACAACATCTACTTCGTCTGCAGAAACGGAAATCTCTCTAGCGGCGGCCGTCAGGTGGCTGTAACCAATGTGATGTTTCAGGGAGCCAGGGGAAGATGAACAGGAATGAGCGATGTGGGGGAAGGATGGTTTGATTTCACATTGCGCCGCTTCGGCTTTTCGGAGCGGCGCTTTCGTCATTCGAGACTATATCCTCTGTTCTCCGAGTCCTACCATTCCATCCGATTCTCCCCACTCACCAGCTTTTTCCGCTGCTCCTCGAATACAAACTCCCCCTCCAGTCCTTCCGGCAGGGTGATTTCGGCGAAAATGCCATTTTCGCCACGCTTCACCAGATCGACAGAGATGGTGCCGAGTGGATGCGGCATGCTGCCTTTGGCATATTTTAGTGGGCCTAACTCAGGGGCAATCAGGACCGACTCAAATCCCGGGGCTGCCGGACGAATGCCGCAAATCGCGGCCAGAAACTCATAGTTAGGGCTAGCACTCCAGGCATGGCAGTCAGAGCGTGTGGGTTCAGGCTTCTCGGCAAAGGTCGTGAGCCCCAGATCCAGCATATCAAACCATGGCTTCAATTCCTGAATGAATCGGTCTCCCATACCGGTTTTTACCAGAGCCCGGTTCAGGTAAAAGCGAAAATAAAATGTCGCCTGGGTAAGGGAAGCATCCCTCAGGATGTTCTCCATAAGCTCTGGCTGCTGATAGTCGGGAATGGCATCCGTGAGAATCGCCAGGATATTGGCGTGCTGGGAGAAGGATTCCTTCGCCGGTGTGTCGGCAAACAAGCCCCGCTCTTCTGACCAGTAGGTACGGAATGCCTCATCCCTCAGCCTCACCATTAGGTCGTGGTATTCTGCCGCTTGTTCTTCCTCACCAAATGCCTGCATCAGGTCTTCGGCCTGCTGCAGGGTGTAAATGAGCTGTAGAGTCAGGATAGAAGAATGTGTGTCGTTCCCAGGTGGTACACCGCCGTATCTGGTTTCCTCATGCCAGGGCCAGGACCAATCCACAAAGTTCCACCAAGGGTGGGCCTCCAGCAGATTCTCTTCATTCACATACCTTTCATACCAACCTAACACGCTTTCTACCCCGGGCAAATGCTGTTGGACAAAGTCATAATCGCTGCGATGCATCCAGTAGTCGTGCAGCATAGAAATCCAGAACAGCGAATACGTGGGAATGATTTGCTCTTTGGAGGAAGGATAGCGGCTTTGGGTGAGTCCCTCCGGGATTCGGGAATTATCAAAATCGGTGATAGCCTTGCGCACAAGGCGGTCATCACCCGAAACATAGAGTGAAATCAGCGCCTGGATCCGAGTGTCGCCGACATACTGAAGTTGCTCATAGTAGGGACAATCGACGTAGGTCTCATGTGCGCAGAGTTGAGCCGTTCGCCAACCGACCTTCCAAACTTCTTCCAGGCGACCAAGTGAAGAAGAAAAGGTCGCAACAGCTTCAAACGGATAGCGGGTTTCAAGCCCGGAAACACCTTCAAGAAACAGGGTGTCGTCCTGAGTGTTCACTTCCAGTTCCAGGTAGCGCCAGGTGCGCCACCACAGGGTGGTGTAGGTCTGATTGGGTTCCCCATTGCTGATAAACAGGTCGTAATTGCCAATGATCTCGCGATTTCTCAGCGAGTCGCGATGGCCCTTACGTGAAGCCAACTGCCAACGCTCCCCTTCTTTGATGAAAGCGGCTTCTGCGTAGGTCATTTTCACAGTTGCTCCGGCTCCTCCACTCAGGGTCAGCTGCGGGTAGGCTGTCACCAGACGTTCCTGGTCGATGACAAGGGTATTACGAGTGTTGGGGAGGAAGGTGGTGCGGCTGTTGGTGTTGAGCTGCATGGACAGGTTCATATTGTTCCCCTTCCGGATCATTCCGGGGGCCAGTGGCTCCTCAATCATCTGCGGAATCTTGCGGGGTACCAGCATCCAGAGGGCACCTGTGCCCGAGCCTCTGGGATAACCAGGTTCGAGCCGCACGGGCTCTTTCCAGTCGCTGTCATCATAATCGGCCCGCTCCCAGCCCCAGGGCCATTGGTTTCCGTCGATCACTTCTCCCGGCCCCACGACGAGGTAGCTGTACAGCTGAAATTCCCCAGAAGGAATCACATCGTAGGCCTCATTTTCCATTACCTTCCAGGTTTCATCTGTGTTCACCATCAAAGAAGCTTCCTCCGCCCCCTGGAGGATAAAAGCCGTTTGCTGTGAAAACTGCGCTTCTGGGATCATGTCGCCGAAATTCCATACGACAGCAGCCAGTACATTCTTCCCCGATTTCAGATGTTCAGCCAGATCCACCGTTTCATATCGCCAGTGGCGAAAATCCCCACGTGCAGGCCCACGACTCACGGATTCACCATTTACCAGAAGCTGATATCGATTGTCTGCCGACACATGCACCCTGAAGCTCTCTGGCTTCGTTTCCAGCTCAAAGGTCTTGCGAAAGTGGAGCACCGCCACCGCTTGCCGCTCCAACTCTGGCATCGAAATCCACCGGGCCTCCCAGACGGATTGAGAGAAAAGAGCGGAAGAGGTGGGCAGGAGAAGGGTGAAGATGGCAAACCGGGAAATCAAGGATGTAAGCGCACGCATATTCAGAAGGTTAGAGGACTTCATTGTACCTGGAATTAGTCCTAAGAAGGTACGGGATTTTTCCGATGAAGCTTTCCGGTGCTTTCAGGATGAATAAGTGCCTCCAAAAGACCTCCAAAGCCCGTAACCTTCAATCATTGAGGATCACAACGCGTTCATCTTTTCATCCATTTCCTCAAACAGATCTTCCCACACGTCGTCGAGTTTTTCTTCGTATTCGCGCAAGAGGTTGACCATCACTGGGTGGTAGAGGGTTTCGCCCGTGTTGATGCGTACTTTTTCCAGAGTGCATCGCATCACAAAAAGGATATGACGCCAGTCGGCGTAATCATAGAGATACTGCCGCTCTTCGAAGCGCATGAGATACGCCTGGTAGCGGTGCATATTGGTTTGGCAAACCCACTCTGTGAGGCGGGTCTTACGCTGAAAAGGAATTTCGCGAAGATGCTGATAAAACTCTTGCAGGATTGTCGGATGGTGCCGAATCAGAATTTTATCAAGCAGGAGCTCCACCAGGATGTGGGCGAGGAAATAGCTTCGGGGGAGCCGTTTTTCATCAAAGGCCGAGCGAAGTCGAAGGGTCAGCGCTTGGGTTTCCCGGGAAAAGAAATCGCAGGTGTGGAAAACGGCATCGGCTTCAAAGTGGCGCTTGACACCTTTGTAGAAAGAGAGTTCCTCCAGGCTGAGATTGGCAGGTGTAATTTCGGGAAGCGTATGGTCTTTCAGCTTAACTTTTCGGTCGAAAATACCCACAAGATCTGGTGTGATGACCCCAAGAAAAAAGAACGGGTCATCCGATTGATGTCGGTCCAGATAGTAGTGTGAAACAAAATTCATTTCAGCATGTCGTATCGCGAAAATCGGACTGCAAATATGGTGCTTTTTTTGACATGGTTGGGCTTCCGCTTCCCAGCGAATTCAAAGAATGTCCTACATGAGACTGTTTTTTTGTCGGCTGAATCAAACCCCAGAAGTTTCCCCTGGAGGTCTGAGAAGACCGTTACCCGACCATACTGAAAGTCTTTAGGAGGCCTCAGAATCTATTCTTTCTGGCCGTGCAGTCCCTGAAAATCGCGTTCAAATCGTCAGTGTACAGGAAGAGAAGGACCCTCCTCACGGTTTGGTTGCCGATACGGAAAGATTATTTTTCATTGGCGGCCGTTGCGAGGAGAAGGCAGCAGGCACCCTCTCCTCACAGGTGCATCAGGCCCAAGCGTTTGGTGGC
>CAZLKP010000067.1:0-15113 GCA_964560095.1 uncultured Bacteroidia bacterium | reverse complement strand
AGCTGCTTCATCATGGTGAAATAGTGCGACTGGCCGCCGGGCTCCAACTCTTCTTCGTGCGCTTTGGCCTCTGCGTCCAATTCGGTGAGCAGCGCCGTTTTATGGTCTTCCGAGAGATCCAGAAACGACTCTTGATATTGATCTTTGGCTCGCTGGTTCAGCGCCGGAATGCCAGCCATGAAAATGGCCTGATCTTCCGGCTCGTAACAATCGGTGACGATGGTTGCCATGAACTCACCAATTCCGGCAGCCTTAGCACCAGGTGTATCTGTGGTGGGAATAATGGTTTCACCGACTTCATCCAGAAACAGGATATTGTTTTTGGTGAACTCAGTGGCGGATAGTTTGCGTTCGCATCCGGTGGCCAGAAAGGCTTCGGCACCGATAATGGTACTCCCCAGGATGAGGGAAACACGGGAAAGGGCTTCTCTTCTGTTCATCATAATTGAGGGTGTTGTCAACCTCGCCTGAGCGGAGGTCCTGGTCTGATCAGAGGTTCATTTTTTTGAGTTCTTCCACCGCGAAATTCGCGGCGCGGGCTGTGAATGCCATATAGGTTAGTGAGGGGTTCTGGCAGGCACCAGAAGTCATGAAAGAGCCATCTGTGACAAACACATTGGAAGCGTCCCAAACCTGATTCCATTTGTTGAGAACCGAGGTCTTCGGATCACGGCCCATTCTGGCAGTTCCCATTTCATGAATGCCTCTGCCTGGTGTGCCATCACCATCATACCCACTTACATCTTTCACGCCAGCTGCTTCAAACATTTCCATTCCGTCGTTCAGCATATCCTTGCGCATCTCCAGCTCGTTCTCTTTGAGCTCACAGTCGATTGCAACCACATTCATGCCCCACTTGTCGGTATTAGATTTATCGAGCGTCACTTTGTTTTCGTGATAGGGGAGAATTTCACCAAATCCTCCCATGCCGATCTGCCAGGAGCCGGGTTCGGTAAGAGCAGCCTTGAGTTCAGCCCCAATGCTGTACTCCTGAATTTCGCGGCTCCAGTCCTCGCGGCTGGCGCGACCCTGATAGCCGAATCCTCTCAGGTACCTGCGTTTTTCTCCGTTGAGATTGCGGAACCTGGGAATATAAAATCCATTTGGGCGGCGACCATAGTAGTATTTGTCCTCATACCCTTCCACTCGGCCGGAAACCCTTACGCCCAGGTGGTGGTCCATGAGGTTATGGCCGAGCTCGCCGCTAGAGGAGCCTAGCCCATCGGGCCAGACATCAGTGGCTGAATTCATCAGAATCCAGGCGGAATTGATGGTCGAAGCGTTCAGGAAGACAATTTTGGCTTTGTACTCGTATGTCTTCATGGTTTCGGCGTCCAGCACTTCGACCCCCGTGGCCCGTTGGTTGTCGCGATCATAGAGAATGCGCGTCACGATGCTAAATGGGCGCAGGGTGAGATTACCCGTGGCTATAGCAGCAGGCAGTGTAGAGGATTGTGTGCTGAAATATGCGCCATAGGGACATCCCAGCCAGCATTTATTTCGATATTGGCAGGCAGATCGCTCGCCTTTGGGTTCGGTGGTATTGGCCGATCGACCGATGATTAGGTGCCGGGTGTCGCCGTATTGTTGCTTGATCCGTGTAGCAACATCTTTTTCCACGCAGTTGAGTTCCATGGCGGGTGTGAATTTCCCATCAGGTAAATGTGGGATGCCATCCGCGTTTCCATTCACACCAATAAACGACTCCACGTAATCATACCATGGTTCGATATCTTTGTATCTCACCGGCCAGTCCACGGCAATACCTTCCCTCAGGTTGGCCTCAAAATCAAGGTCTGCATGACGATAGCTTTGCCGGCCCCAGGTGAGCGATCTGCCTCCCACTTGATATCCGCGAAACCAGTCGAAGCGTTTGATCTCGGTGTAAGGAGAATCTTTATCACTAGCCCACCAGTCGAGATTCATTTCATTGAGCGGGTAATCGCGCTTCAGAACAGGATAATCTTCAACCATTTTTCGGGTGCGGGTGCCTCTATAGGGAAACTCCCAGGGCCCTTTGAGTGCGCTTGGGTAATCTTCGATGTGTTTCACATCCTCCCCGCGCTCCAGCATGATCACTTTCAATCCTTTTTCCGTCAATTCTTTCGCAGCCCAACCGCCACTGATACCGGATCCAATGACGATTGCATCATATTCCATGTCTGCCATACAAAAACGAGTAGTAAATAAAACCAGGAAAAAATAGGGAAGATTCATTTGTCGAGCACCGCATGCTCAATGAAACTTGCAATAACATGAACGAAAACTCCAAAAACGTTTCTAGGGTTTAGATAAATTTAAAAAAAGGTCTGGCTACCACTTGGGCGAGCCGAAACCAGCGTGAAGAAACGGATTCCCCTCGTAAGCACGGGATGTTATTCTTCGCTTTTATGTTTAATTTATCAGGTGCACCTGTTTTTGCCAAAAGTCAAACATTCTCATACGGCCAGATATCTGTCATCATGAATCATTCTGTTCTTCGGTATATCCTTATATTTTATTTCTTTGGTTGGTTCTTCATGATCTCTATGCCCGGTTCCGTAGCACAGAATCATTTGTTGGCTGATGATACAGAATCTGATATTCCCCAACTGACCCAAGCCGGTGCCGAGCATCTGGCCGGGTTGGCGCTTGAATGTATTTCCCGGGAATACCCCAATAAAATCGCTCATGTGATGAGTGACGATGAAGATGCTGGCACACCCCGGCAACTGCACCCGGCATTTTATGGATGTTTTGACTGGCACTCCTCGATTCACGGTCACTGGATGCTTGTGCGGCTGATGAAAGAATTTCCGGATCTGCCTCGGCGCGAAAATATTCGAGCTGCCATTGATGCCAACTTACAACCTGACAACATCCGGGCTGAGGTAGCCTATCTCAGCCATCCTCAGCGCAGGAGCTTCGAACGAATGTATGGCTGGGCCTGGTTGCTCAAGTTGTCTGAAGAATTGCACAGCTGGGACGATCCGCAGGCGCAGATATGGGCGACCCATGTGCAACCACTGGCCGAGCTGATCGAAGACCGGTACATTGATTTTCTACCCCGGCAGACGTACGCGATCCGAACGGGCGAACATCCCAATACAGCGTTTGGGTTGTCCTTTGCCTGGGATTATGCCATTACTATGGGAAAAGATTCTCTGGCCGAGTCCATTCGGGAAGCTGCGCTGCGTTATTACGCCCTGGATGGGGATTGCCCAGCCCATTATGAGCCTGGAGGTGCCGATTTTCTTTCGCCATGCCTGGAAGAAGCCAATTTGATGCAGCGAATCCTCGACCCAGAGGCTCTTTCCTCTTGGTTGTCAACATTTTTCCCTTCGCTTCCTTCCTCCTTGCAGATGCCTGCTACTGTCAGCGACCGTTCTGATGGCAAGCTGGTTCATCTCGATGGCCTCAATCTGAGCCGGGCCTGGTGCCTCTTTGCCATTGCCCGGCAACTTCTGGATGGAGATCCCAGAAAGGAGGCATATCGAAGGATTGCCGTTGAGCATATTACCGTGACGCTGCCCAACATTGCTTCGGGCAGCTATGAAGGTGAGCATTGGCTGGCTTCTTTTGCTGTGTATGCCCTGCTCGTAGCCGGAAAGGATTGAATCACCGATCCATCAATAGCCAGGCCAGAATGCCGCTAAAGGGGAGGAAGAAGATTCCGTAAGAAATGGTTTTGAAAACAACCGGATGAAGGGGCGGTGAGAAGGGCTGCTTATTGAGGACCAGACCTTCGAGCAATTCCCCCGGGGATATGCCTATCAGCCCAATTACCAGCACACTGAGAACCACCGGTCCGACCATAACGGCGGTCCAGGTCCACTTTTTCCTGTCGGAGTGGGATTCGCGTCTCCACAGGCTTACCAGTAGCATAGCCAGCACGACAAGCAGCATGAGTGGAAACCCGGATTTCATCATCGTTCCGATAGACTCATTCATTTTTCTGCGATTGTTCGGCGTAAATGTAGGGAGAAATTCAGGAGGAGCGATGGTCGGTGTCGATTCCCGTGCGGGCTGAGCGTTGTTTGCCGTAGGCGAGCCAAAGCATGGCACCAAGGCCGGGGACCAGCAACATACATGCTGCCCAGGCAATCCTTACCCAGCCTGATTCCATAGATATCATCCACCACAGGGACAGGGCTGTGAGAGCCAGCCAAATGAACAAAATAAAGGTGAGGGAGGCAATCCACATGGTGATCAATCCTGAACTCGTGAAAGAATTTTCAGCTCCTGGCCGATCCGGATGTTGTCATGTTCCAGGTTGTTGATTCGCTTGATAATCTCTACACGGGTGCTGTATTTTTGCGCGATTTGCCAGAGGGTTTCCCCTGGCCTTACCTGGTGTATGATCCACTTGGAGTTGGGGGATGCTGAGGCAGATGCAGAGTCGGTAGTTGCCGGGGTAGTCGGTTCAGCGGTTGTGTCTCTCTGTGTAGCAGCTTCTATATGCCGAGATCCCGAAGGTTTGCGTTCATCTGTTTGATCCGGACGCTGATCGGGCGGGGAAGGCCGTTGTGATTGGTTGCTGGTGGGTCTGCTGCTTGTCTGCTCGGAGTTGGAAGTGGCTTTTTCATACCGGAGAATGATGATTTTTTCATTCCTCGGACGCTTTTTCCGCAGATATAGTTTTTGACCGACGTATATCAGGGGCTGGTCTTCATCCAGGTGATTTTTCCGGATAATCGATCTAGCAGATCGACGATGCATTTCTGAGATAGACAGGATCGATTCTCCCGGGCGCACAACATGGAAGTCTGCTTTGCGTGGCTTCGTAAGATACAGGATCGTACCTTCCTCTGGCTTAGTGGAAGGGGTAAGGTTGTTCCACATGAGCAGTTGTCCCATTCGGAGTCCTAGTCTTTCAGAAAGCTCAGGCAATCCAATCCACCCATTGTAGAGAATAAACTCTTTCCCGTAGTGGAGGTCGTAAATCATGTTGAACACCACATATTCCTCCTGGGCCAGATTGCCAGAGGGATCAATGGCCCGGAATGCTCCGGCCATGGTACCTACCTGCATGGCCGGGCGGCTGGTTCCTGAAGGACGGGCAGCCGGGCGGTCGGGCACCTCTTCCCCCTCATAGGAGGAATTTGGGCGGGACTCAAAGCCATTCATGCTCCCGACCACCTGACGTGGGTTGGTGAGAACGCTGCCGCCGGAAGCCAGCTGAATTTTCACAGGGTCTTGAATGTGTCCGGTATAAAACGCTGCTGGTTTGGGGATGTAGTAGGTGAAGACCCCCTCTTTGGGCAACCTTCTTTTGTCTCTGATCCACTTGTTGTAAAGAAAAAACTCATCTTCATCCACTGCCTGGTGGCTTTGCAGGATTCGCTTTACGATGTATTCACCATCACTTGAATATGGCACAAGGGCTACCAGGGGCTTACTCCTCATAGAAACCGCTTCTTCATAGGCCAGCTTATGGGCAATCGCTTTGAGTGGATACCAGTGAATGTCGTTAGCAACGATCATGGATCCAGAGCCATAGTACTGCGGGTCGGTATGCTCAATGGCCCCTGTGACACCGTGGAAGTAAGCCATGACGGCATATACCCAGTTGTCAAAATCGTGATTGGCCTTTTTGAAATATTTGGCAGCTGCCTGCGATGAGCGGAAAATGTGCATGCGCTCATCAATCTTGTCGTTGACCTGCAACCCGAATTCTTTGGCTGTCGGCTCCTTGAATTGCCAGAACCCGACTGCCTGAGAAGAAGAGACAACATCCGGCCGGAGTGCACTCTCCTGGATGGCGAGATACTTCAGATCGTCTGGCACTCCTATTTCATCAAATGCTTCCTCAATGAAAGGCATGTAGGTATGCGCTCGTTTCACCATTTCGTTGAAATAGCGGGGGCCGGAAAGGATATCGTCCACATAGCCCTGGATTTTTTCTCTGGCACCATCCGACAGCTGAAGATTCATCCCACAATATGTGACGTTACGTGGCACATCTTTAGCGGCCAATCCTGCGGAAAAAAGCAGGCTCAAACAGAATGTGATCAGTTGCTTCGGGCCCATATTGGTTGCTGATTACTGGATCTGAGCAGGAGATGACGGTCAATAGAATACGATCTCAGCCTGTGTTTCATTGTTCGGAAATTATCATCTCCCGGTTACAAAAGTCGGGGATTCCCTTTCATAGATCAAGCATTAGGCCGAAATGTGCTGAAGCAGCCCCATGGGTTGCAGGTGCACAGCGTAAGATCAGAAGAGATTCGCAGACGAATACCCCAATGGAATGTCTGGCTTAGGCATTTATGCAGCGACCGCCCCTGATTCGCCCTGTTAGATTTCTGTCGATATTTCTTCAGAATTTCGCTTTCGGATCAAAGAGAGCCCGTCGCGCATGCACAACATCAGCACTTCTACCCCCGGATGATCCCTGACCAGCTCGTTGAAGGCCTTCAGGCCGATGGTTTCCTTGTTTTTTCCTTCGCCCAGCACTTTGCCCTGCCATAAAACATTGTCCGCGATGATCCAGCCATCCGGATTCATCATGGGGTAGATCAGGTTGAAATATTCAGGATAGTGTGCTTTGTCAGCATCGAGAAAGGCGAGATCAAAGTTACCTTCTAATTGGGGAATGATGCTGAGGGCATCTCCAATGTGAAGGGAAACCTGACCGGCGATGCCAGCTTTATCCAGGTATGTGCGAATGCGTTTCTCTCGCTGGGGTTCCACTTCGATAGTGACGATTTCGCCACCTGGCTGAAGGCCCTCTGCCAGACAAAGGCACGAATATCCCGTAAATGTCCCGATTTCCAGGATTCGGGACGGTTTCAGCAGGCGCGACCAGTTGGCGATGAGCCGGGCTTGTACCGGGTCAGTGAGCATTTGAGGAAGCAGAACCTCCAGGTGAGTTTCCCGCCGGAGCTGATGAAGAAGGGGAAATTCCGGCTCGGAAAATTCTTCCAGATATTGCTGAATACCCTTGTCAATCAGGGACATGTGAGTCTGCGGTCGGGTGATGATGAAAAAGTTCGCTACAAAGTTCTCAGAATTATTAGATTTGTTGTTACGATCAATCTTCTTGACAATAGATAAACGACCGGCTATTCTGCCGGCTTTTGCTGTCGCTTCTACGAACTTAGTCCTGTGGCATGAACTTCATCGTCTCTTCTACTGCGCTTCATCGCCAGCTGAGCCGTATTTCGGGTGCTATTCCTTCCCGTTCTGTGCTCCCCATCATCGAAAATTTCCTCTTTGATGTCGGAAATGATACGCTCACCATTTCTACCACCAACCTCGAAACGTCTATGCAGACCAAGCTGGCAGTCGAGTCGAGGGGAGAGCCCGTAAAGGTGGCGATCCCGGCACGCCTGCTGCTAGATATTCTCAAAGCGCTTCCCGAGCAGCCGATCACGCTCATCATTGATGAGGCGACCTTCGGGGTGGAAATCAGCTCAGAAAATGGGAAATACAAGATCAGCGGGGAAAACGGAGACGATTTTCCCAATATTCCCAAACCGGAAGGCACCGACTCAGTGCAGATGCCGCTTCATGTGCTGCTCAAGGCCATCGGCAAAACCATCTTTGCGGCCTCGACCGATGAAGACAAGGCAGCTCTCAACGGGATCTATTTCGACCTCGGAGATAATGGGATGACCTTCGTCGCCACTGACGCACACCGTCTGGTGCGTTATCGCCGTGTGGATGTCACTGTGCCTAATCCTACGAGCTTTATCGTGCCTCAAAAGGCTCTGAACCTACTCAAGTCTTCGCTGGATCCCAATTCAAATACCGATGTGGTGATCCATTACAATGAGGCAAATGCCTTCTTCCACACAGAAAATCTCCTGCTCGTTTGTCGCCTGATTGATCACAAATATCCAGATTACGAAAACGTGATCCCGTCAAATAATCCCCACAAACTCTTCATTGCCAAGCAGGAATTGCTGGGCTCCCTGCGACGGGTCAACATCTTTGCGAACAAGTCCACGCACCAGGTGCGTTTTAGTCTCAAAGGATCCGAGCTGGAGATTTCTTCTCAGGACCCGGATTTTGCCAATGAGGCCAAGGAAAACCTGAAATGCCATTATGAAGGGGCGGATATCGAAATTGGCTTTAACGCTTCCCTCCTCCTTGACGTGGTGAGCAATGTGGATACGCAAGAAATCACCGTAGAACTCTCAGAGCCCAACCGCGCTGGTATTATTCTTCCAAACATACAGGAAGAAGGAGAGAATGTGTTGATGCTGATCATGCCCATTATGCTCAATAGCTACGTGGGCATTTGACTCAGCCTGCTAGAGATTTTTCATAAAATCGAATACCTGGGATGGGACTGGATTGTATATACATCCCTACCCAGATGTTTCTGTAAGCTATACAGCCAGCAGACCTGTCTTCCCAACGGGCTAGAAGCAGACACCCGCTGGGAAGGCCACATACATCTGGCTGGGTTCTCTACTCTTCCTGGAAATCTCCAAGCGCCTCGTCATGACCGCGTAAATCTCCGTGTTGCCCAAGCAGATCACGAACTTCCTGAATCTGACTTGGGACTGAAGGGATAAGTATGTGGAGCGAAGGCGTATAAAAAACGGCGATCAACATATGATACCGACCGCGTTGTTCTAAGGAAGGTATAATTCTAATTCATCAATCAGCTATATGTGACCACAGAACGCTGAATGTCAGACAAGCAGTCGAGCAGTGTGAGATAAGATTTTTCTAAAAGGAAGTAATAGATGAATTTTCCCTGTCTTTCCTGTCCTACAACGCCCCTTCGCCTCAAAACGCTAAGATGGTGTGAAACCGAAGATTGATCGGCATTTAGACGTGTATAGATTTCAGTAACAGTGAGTTTTTCTTCTTTCTCCAACATATCTATAATTGCCAATCGGGTTGGATGGGCAATCGCTTTAAGAGTCTTGCTCAGCATTTCCATATCTTCTGCCGACCAGTCACCTGTAGTTACCTGATTCATAATGATCCGTTTGTAGGTGGAAACCTCGAAGAGCAAACAAAAACCAGCCCATCTTCGCATGGAGAAAAATGGCGTATCTATATGCCCTTATTTACCTATTAATGATGCTTTTAACTTCCTGATCACAAATAAGTTTGTCAGAGATGAAAAAAAGTTGATAAGCGTAGGTACCTTGTTGTCTCTTGCGCGTGATTCAGGTATTTTGCTCTGCCCATGAGGACAAAGACACTATCTCCGTTTCTGCATCTACAGGGAGCATTGATCGCTGTCATCCTGTTTGTGACAGCTTGTCATCCGCCCGATCAGGGTCAGTCCGGTCAAAATCCGGCCGTACCCAAGGAGGTGACCCAGCCTATCGTGGATCTGATCGATGCAGCCGAAGACTTGTCGATAGAATTAAAAGAGAAAGGCCTACCCGACAAGGTGGAGGCCTGGGTTGATGAGCTGATAGTCACCGTGCAACCCGGATCGGGCATGCCGGAGATTGCCCGGATGAAAGCCGGCGACAAAGCAACCTATCTCCATCAGCGCACCCTGCTCCGCAAAGAAGCAGTGCTTCGGGGGCAATCCTTCAAGGCTCGATATATCCTCATCCGCCTCAGCAATGGGCAGATGGGATGGGTCCACGAAGGGGGAATTCGTTATGTGTATTCACGCTTTCAGAAAGTGATCGACGAAGTGGTGGCTCAGGCCACCAGCGCCAACCAGCGAACCCGAGGTGGAGCAGCTTCAGCTGCCGTTCCGCCTACTGAGCAACGTGTGATCATTCCGGGTGTCAGGATCGGTCCGATCCGAAAAACAACCTCGCAGGAAGACTTGGTCGAACTTTATGGAGGGACACAGGTTGGGCTCAGCACTGTGAGCACACCGGAAGGAGACGAGCCTTGTACCGTCGTCTTTCCGGAAGAAGCATCAGAGATTCGCATTACCTGGGAAGATGCCGCACGTACTAACATCAAAGCTGTGTATATCGATAAGCTAACTTCTACCTGGTTTACCAGAGAGGGACTTGGGGTAGGATTACCTCTCCTGGAGATCGCCAAAGTCAACCAACACCCGTTTTCATTTTACGGATTTGACTGGACCTACGGTGGCACCATTGAATCATGGAAAAACGGTGCCCTGGCGAAATACAAGAAGACCTTTTACGGAGTCATAGGCATTAGGGGACAAAATCAGAGAGTTCCTGATTTCCTGGAGGGGGACAAACTGATTTCTTCCAACGATATTGGGCTGGAAAATCTTGAGCTGGTTCTCGACCGGCTGGTGGTGTATCTGGACTAAGCCTGCCGCCGCCTGTTGAGTTCGGCTTTGTACTTGCCGATCAGCATGACACTCGGTAGGCTGGCTGCCATCATGCCCAGGAAAGCAACAATCCCTAGAAGATGGCGGGACGAATCGAATGTGCCCGTGGCAAACAGGTAAATGTAGTATCCCAGATAGGTCAAAGCGACAACACCTATCACACCCAGGATGCCCCAGAATACTTTGATCCGTCCCTGGAGTGCTTGTTCCGGCAATTCTTCGATGGATTTACTTTTTGCCATATCAAATAGTTGTGACGTGATAGATGTTCTTGATTAATTTCTAGAAGTTTTTTTGTCTATCAAATGAAGAAGCATCTTTGTTTCTCTTATTCCGGTCGCCATACGTACCACTGGATTTGTTCGGTTTCTCCGATAAGATCCAGTTTGTTGTTTTCGGCAAAAGAGTGGGATGCTTCGAATGCAGATCGGGCTGGCTCCCTGCCTGTGTCGGGAGGAAGTGCCCAGGGATATGATTCCAGGCTTTTCATGACGAGCACCGGTCCTGAGAGCCTCTCGGGAGCCTTTCCCCCCTGAATCCATTCCAGCATGTCTCGGGTTTGCGCAGGCACTGTTCTGGACATCTTGTTGCTCAGCAACGGGAGATTAAGTTGAATGGCTGTTTGCAAGCAGTGGCGTTCCCATTCGGTCACCGGATCAATGGTGAGTCCCAGCACCTCGCTCCCCACGTGATAATAGGGTAGCGGCAGGATGCCCACGGCGTCATTAGCCATTGCCTGAACAGAAAGTGGCGGGCTAGCTTCACGCACAAGCGGGTTGGGAACAATGTGATCCCTGAGATGGTAGATCTGACCCATGGTATCGGTGCCAAGGGGGATAAACAACAGGAAAAAGGCTGCTTTTGCCCAGCCCCAGCTTCCTTTCCAGAGGCGGTCCCAAAGCAGTACAGCACCTATCCCTGAGGCCCAGTAAACCGGCCATCCGAAGCGACCTAGACATCGGAATTGGGTGATGTCTTTGGACAGAAGTCGAAGGATTTTGAAGGGATGAAGCCAGTTGTCAACATTTAGATTGCCTCCCAGTGTTCGCACATATTCTCCGGCAGCCAGGAGCAGACAGAGCCATCCCGAAACCTGAAGTGCAGTGCGCCAAATTGGTCTGGCTTCTTGAGGCACTACTGGTTCTTTGGGAATCAGCCGTCGGATTACTACCCAGAAGAGTGCGGCCACAAAGGTCCATATGGCAAATCCTCCCAGATAAAGATGAGATTCGATCTCAAGGAATGTACGAAGCCCTGGCACGGCGGGTAGAGGCAGGTGCTCGTAGGCCATCACCAATGAATCGAGGTTGAGATTCCAGGCTGACCAATTGTAGCCGCGGGCTGCTTCGCGAAGGTCTGTGTGTGGATCTGTCCATGCAATCCATCCTTTCACCAGGAGACCGGAAAGAAGCGGAATGATTCCGGCGAGCACTAATCGTTCCAACACTTTGTGCCCCTGCCTTCGGTGCTGCCAGGCCGATACCACCAGCCAGACACCGACCAGAAAAGCCAGCATCGGCAGGTAATACAGGTGGAATCCTGCAGAAAAGGGAATCCAGATGACCAAAAGACTTGCCCAGATCCAGCGTTTGGCATCTGTGCTGGAGTCCCACTTCATCAGGAGCCACCAGCAGCCCAGGATGATCCAGCCGAGCGACAAATTGAAATGTCCGGCGCTTAATCTCAGAATCTGTGGTCCTACCCAGGGAAGCAGCAGGCTTGCGAAACACGAGAGCTGCCAACCGACGTTGGCATGGCGGAGTAGCACAAACAGCAGTGCAGTGCTTAGTGCGATACTCCAAAGCAAAAACAGGTGAAAACCCCGAATGGCGAGCCAGTCAGCAGGGACGCCCAGCGAGCGAAGCCCACGAAATGCGATGGCAATGACTGGCGTTGCATCTGTGTACCAAAGGGACTCGCCAAACGGAGCATTCATGGCATCATACCCAAACCACACTTCAGGGCGGTCCCGAAGATAGGTCTGAAGCGTGTACAGATTTTTGGCGCCGTCTCCGAGATTGGAGAAAACCAGCGGCTCTTCCGGAGCCCAGGTCTGAGAAAAAAAGATGCTGCAAAATGCCCCCTGAACGAGAAAAACCAACCACCCGGACCGCAGAAACCCGAGAATGCTATTTGTGGTTGTAGTAGTCAATATGAATATCCACTCGGCGGTTTTTTGCCCGACCTTCGGAGGTGACTTCACTTGTGACCGGTCTCCGGTAGCCGAAGCCTATACTGTAAATTCTGTCCAGGGGAATCCCTCGGGAAATCAAATAGGCTTTCACCATTTGGGCGCGCAGATCAGAGAGTTCCTGCATGCGGTACAGATCGCCTGTATCATCGGCATGTCCGAATACATTCACGATCAGGTCAGGATGGGATTGCATCAATCTCACCAGTCGATCGAGCTCGCGAAGAGATTCCGGGGTGAGCCCCACTTTTCCCTGGTCAAAATACACGGTGGCCAGTCGGGTGTCCAGTTCCGTAGATTGCCCACGCGGCTCCCCCATGTCGGCTTCAGCCGTATCTGGTACGGCACTAAAGTCGGGCTGCGCCAAGACGGGAGCAAAACAAGTGAGCAAAATGAATGAGAGAGCGAGCAAGCGTGCCATTCGGCAGGATTTTGGACTGTGAGTTTCTCTGGGATCCCGGGCAAACCTGATTGACAGAATTGCACCGGGCCTGTTGGGCGAATATAGGAATTTCCGGTTAATTTGAGCGTA
Organism: uncultured Bacteroidia bacterium; assembly: GCA_964560095.1. Lineage (GTDB taxonomy): Bacteria > Bacteroidota > Bacteroidia > J057 > J057 > JANQTF01. The sequence continues at coordinate 2,168 of CAZLKP010000067.1, read as the reverse complement.
GGTATGTAACTTTCTCCACATCATAACAATCCTAAATATGCTGAGCATCAAAGGGTTTACCTTTAACCCTTATCAGGAAAATACATGGGTGATTGCTGACAAAGACGGAAACTGTGCGATCATTGATCCGGGCTGTACTCACCATAGCGAACAAAAACAGCTGAAAGACTATGTGGAGCAGAAAGGACTGATCCCACGACTCCTACTCAATACACACGGTCATATTGATCATATGGTTGGCAACGCATGGGTGAAAAATTCCTTTCATGTGCCATTCCATACCCATCGGCTCGTCGTCAATGAACTACAAGCCGCTCCGGCATGGGGACAAATGATGGGAATCAGTGTAGAGCCCAGCCCGGAACCTGATCGCCTGCTTGAAGAGGGAGACACAGTAACACTTGGGAGAGAAGAACTGGAAGTGCTGTTTACGCCGGGGCATTCTCCCGGGCATATCAGCTTTTTCCATCGTCAGGGGAGGCACCTGTTTTCCGGTGACGTGCTGTTTCAAGGAAGCATCGGACGAACCGATCTCCCTGGCGGCGATTATCCTACCCTGATGACGGCTATTTCTGGCAAAGTGCTGCCACTGGGAGATGATGTGACCGTCTATCCAGGGCACGGCCCGACTACTTCCATCGGAGCCGAAAAAGCGACCAATCCCTTTGTCAAAGAGTGGGAGAAAGGAAAATGAGAAAATGTTTAATGGTAAATGCTCACGGGTTGCAAGCCCCAGGACCAAAGACCCTATTTCCCCTCCTCTATCTCCTGCTTCAGGTGGTCTATAAAAAGTATGCCATTGAGGTGGTCGATTTCGTGCTGGAAAATGACTGCAGTAAAGTCTTCCACCATTTCGATCTCATGGGTCCCATCCATCCGGTCATATTCGAGGAGAATCGCATAGGCGCGATTGGTGGTGGTGTCGCGCTTGTCGGGAATTGACAGGCAGCCCTCCAGGCAAGGTTGCTTTTTTCGGGAGTACTGCCGGATTTTTGGGTTGAGATAGACCTCAAATGGAAATCCGACCTTATCGAATCGCTGGACCCAGATGATGTTTTTGAGAATGCCCACCTGAGGCGCTGCGATCCCAACCCCCAGAGACATACTGTCGGTTACCGTGCGATAAAGACGGTCCACAAAATGCTGCAAGACCGCATCGTTCGGGTTCACAATCACGTCTTCAGACTTTGTTCGAAGCAGAACGGAGTCTTTGCGATTGGTGATTTGGTACACCCGCATGGGCACATCCGTGCCCGCGGCCATGATCATGGATTCCTGATCGGAGGAGAAGTTGGGCACGTCATTCACCTGCACTGAACGGCTACAGGAAGAGGCCATGGGCATGACAGTAATCAGGCAGACAAGCCATCGGGTATTCATGCGGTTTCTGATTGAGATAACAAGGTGGACTATTTGGGGTGGCTCACGAGCATGCCTCGTTTGAGGCTATCTCCCGGACCCACGGTAAAGGTAACAGGCATGCCCACAATTTCGCCTTCTACAGGTTTGAGAATATTTACGTGCACGTGCGGACCGCTGGTAAATCCTGTTTCGCCTGACAGGGCAATAGGTTGACCGGTCGATACAGAATCACCGATGCTTACGAGTGCTCCATCGTGAAGTAGGTGAGCATACTGACTGATAGCGCCATTTTCATGATACAGGGAAATGAAATTGCCAAATGGGCGATATTTTTTCTTCGGGCCTCCAACATCATAGCCATCCACGATACCCACTACTACGCCATCAAACATGGCACAAACTGTATCACCAGGCTGCAGGTCGAAGTCGATGGCATATCGGGAGTAGTCACTCTGGTGAGAAAAGGAGCCGTTGTATCCCTGGATGACCTTGTACTGCTTCCCTTCCGGAAAAGGTAGATGATAGATGATCTCTTTGTGTTCATCAAAATGCCGGGAAGCCCCCAGATTGATTTGATATTGAAAGCCCGCCTGCCATTCCTCTTTCCATCCGGGGATCAGGTAGGCAAATCTGAGGGTGTCATGTGCATCGGCGACGTGTGTGGCTGATCCTCCCAGGAACTCCCTGACCTGGGCATATTCATGAGAAACCCTTCCCTGAATGGGGCAGCCCAGCGGGTTGGGCACCGCGATGAACACGCTGTCCCCGTGGGATGTCACCTCGGGATGCACGGTGAACTGGCTATA
>CAZLKP010000066.1:10719-15380 GCA_964560095.1 uncultured Bacteroidia bacterium | reverse complement strand
CAGGCCTTCCAGGGTGCGCAAATGCAAGCCCCATCGGCTGTAGATACGGGTTTTCACCCAGATCACCCCCACACCATCGGGTGCCCAAGTATCATTGTTCCCATCACCGTTAGGGGAAAAGGCGTTGGGTACATAGATGGCTCCGGGTGGCAGGAGCGTAAATCTGCGAACAGCTGTATCGGGACAAGCAAAATTGGGATCAAAAGCCACCAGCATCACTTCGAAGCTACCTGTATCACGATAAGCATGAGATGGGTTTTCCAGTTCGGAAAATGTACCATCTCCAAAATCCCAGAAGTAGGCAATCGCGTTGAGGGATTGATTGATGAAATTGACCTCGCGACCATTCCGGATGATAAAACTGTCGGCCGGGAAAAAATCTGTGGTGAAATCGGCTGTCGGTCTTGGGTCTGACCCAATTTCGTAGGTAAACCTGGCAGCACAGCCATTCCGATCTGTTACCAGCACTGTATAAGCTGTATCCCCAAACAGCCGAATTGCGGTCGGTCCCACCTGTATTGAGTCGAGCTCCCACTGATAGCTGAACTCCCCTACCCCACCGGAGGCTTCGATGGTGATCAACCCATTGGGCTCGGAGCAGAAAGCATCGGCAAAATCAATCAGCTCAGACTCGATCATCGGTGGCTCCTCAATTTCCACCGTATCTTTGATATCACATCCCGTGGTGTCAGAGACCCTGACTTCGTAGGTTCCGGCAGCCAGATTGGTCACGACAGAATCCGTCACGCCATTTGACCACAGAAATGAAAAAGGCGGAGATCCTCCCGAAACACCAATGGCAGCTGTTCCGTCCGCTTCACCAAAGCAAGTGGCATCTGTAAATACGAGGGTATCGTTATTTATGGCCGGCGGCTCAAAAATCTCTGTACTCACACTGATCTGGCAATCATTGGCATCGCTCACAATCGCCAGGTAGTTACCCGGCCCCAGCCCGGTAATCACTGGCTGAGTATCACCGGTACTCCATAGGTAGGTGTATGGTCCCACCCCTCCGGATGCCAGAATTTCTGCCGTTCCGTTTGAGTCTCCAAAACAGGTCACCGGTTTGGGAATAATGTCTGCTATAACCGGTGGTGGTTGAACCAGAGAAGTATCCACCTCTGTCAAACATCCATTGACATCCTGCACGCGGATGATATAATTCCCGATGCCTAATCCACCCAATACCGGATCCGCAATGAAATTGGCCCCTCCGTCAAAGGAATACGCATAGGGGGGGGTTCCCCCCGATGAACTGACAGTAATTTCTCCGCTTTCTGTTTCGTAGCAAAGCACATCTCTCACCGCTGCCACGTCTGCCATGAGCATGGAAGGTTCGGTGACTGTCACGTCGATCATGTCCACACAGCCGTTGGCATCCTTCACAAAATAGGAATAGGTGCCCGCACCCAGGTTGGTGAATGAGTCTGTTTGAAAATAAACCTGTCCATCCAGCGAATACTGGTAGGGTGGCGTACCTCCGGAGGCGTTCAGCCTGACCATGCCATTCAGATCACCAAAACACAAGGGCTCCCGAATATCAGCGATTCCCCCAACAAGCAGGGGCGGACCTCCAATGGTTGTATCAATGGTGGCCACACAGCCATTCTCATCTCTGACGTAGGCGGTGTAAGGTCCCTGAGGAAGTCCGGGGAAGAAATTCGCAGGAGAATAGGTCTGCCCATCCAGAGAAAACGCATAGGGCGGAACCCCTCCGTCGGCAAGAACCACCAAGGCTCCTGTACTATCACCAAAGCACTCTGTATCCGTATAATTACCCAGATAGTTGTATAAGCTGTCGGGCTCTGTCAGCATGACATTCAAATCGTAGCGACACCCGATAGAGTCAAACAGGAAAATCGCATAATTACCTGCAGCCAGGCTGTCAAAGGATGTGGCTGTTTGCGGCGGGCCGCCATTGAATGAAAATGTGTAGGGCGGAGAACCACTATTGCCACTTACCTGGATAAATCCATCATTCCCTCCATAACAACTAATATTCCCGAAGGTGTCGATGGTAGCAAACGGATTGGCAATCTGAAAAACTTCGATACCTAAGGTGGTATCGCAACCCAGCGAATCGCTAACTGTCACATTGTAAAACCCTGGGTTCAGCCCGATAAAGCTTTGGGTTGTATCTAGAGGCCCACCATTCAACCTATACAAATAAGGTGGCGTGCCTCCCGTGCCCGTCACGGTTATTTCTCCAAATGGATTGTTACAGTCGGCATCAATTTTTGCTACCAGGAGGCCTCCCACGCTCACAGCTGGTTCGTTGATCGGTATCGGCGGGGTGTTGAGAATGCAATTGTTGCTATCGCGAATGATGAAGGAATAGGAACCGAAGGCAAGGTTCGAGAAGGTTGAGATTGACAGCCAGGTCGTCCCCCCGTCAATGGAATACTCATAGCCCGGTGTCCCTCCACTCGCAAACAGGGTGATCTCACCAGTTGCTTGTCCCTTGCAGCCGATATCGGTCATAACGGCACTATCAAACACCAAAGGTGGTGGTTCATTCACCACAAACGACACCGTATCCATACAGCCATACAGATCCTGAACGGAAACGGTGTAGGTACCCGGATTCAGGTTGGTCTGTGTCGGCCCCACACCTACATTCGGATCCCAGGAAAAGTCATTGCCTCCGGCACCACCGGACACAACCATGGTCGCCGCACCATCGCCTGCACCATTACAGGTTACATCCATAACCGAGGGAATCAGCTGCATGGGACTGACCACATCCACAAATACGGAGGTCGTATCAGATCCGCAGGCATTGATGGCGATCACGGTGTAGGTCGTGGATTGCTGTGGGGAAAGCATCACGGTATCGGAGGTGGGGTCTGATACGCCCAGGGTCGGAATCCACTGAAATGTCGCTCCTTCCAGATTAGAGCCCGGCACGATGATAGGAACTGAATCCCCCTGACATATCCCTTGGTTGGGTATGCCGCTCAACGTGGGTGACTGGCTCACCTGCACTTGAAGATCCGCCGAATACGAACAATTCAGCGTGGAAACATTCACGGTGTATGCCGTGGTCGTTGTCGGGCTCGCCACCGGGTTTGGACTGAATGGATTGCTGAGCCCGGTCGTTGGAATCCAGGTATAGGTAGGTTGATTGATCGGCGGACCGTTCACCACGAAAGAGGTCTGAAGCTGGACGGTATCCCCAAAACAGATATCTACTGAATCCACAGACAACAGCAGTTCTGCTTCCGGCACGATGTTGTAGCTTTTCACTACAGGGCAGCCTGCAGGGGGCGTCATGGTCAGGGTGAATGTGGGTCCGGAATCAACCAGGGCAGTTGTGTTGGCTGCAGTGGGATTTGTCACTCCTCCGGCAGGTGTCCAGGAATAGGTGGCCCCGGCCACTGGAGGAATGGTGGAAGTCAAACTCACCGTGGAAGTTGTGCTCGGACAGATCTGAATGGTGGAGGGAGGCAGTATCTCTCCAGATTGCACCACGATATGATATCCAACAATGTCTTTCCCAGTAATCGGGCAACCGTCATCTTCAGCATTCAATGTGTAAAAGTAATTGCCGATATCGCCGTTGGTGGTGGGCCAGTTAACATTCACCTGAACGGGGTTGGTGCCAGTCACAGTCAGGGTCGCATTGGGGATAGACTGGGCAATGGTTGACAGCACCGTGATGATATTAAACTGATCAGGGTCTGTCACCGTCACATCAAAATTGAGGGTATTCCCTGCACAAACAGAAAAAGTGTTGCCATTATACTGGCCTCCGCTGATGTTAAACGGCGGACTAATGGAAGGGCTTTGATTGGCACAATTGATCACCACCAACTGTAGATCCCGCATGGTCGTACCGATCAGTACGCCATTTCGGTATTCTTTGACCAGCAGGGCCACGATGCCCTGCTGCAGGCCATTGGGTGTGAAGCTGAACTGGCCGGAATTGGAATCAAATCCAAAGTTATTGGCAGGCGTAGTACTGATCGGGTAATTGATGTTGAAGCCGGCGACGTAAGGCACTGGAATGGGATTGCCACCAAAGGAAGAGGTGTAAACAAAGTCCAGCGGATTGACCAGTTCAAAGACCAGCGAATCACCATCCGGATCGACCGCTCCGTTATTATACTGGAAAGGGTCGCCGTTACAGATGTACGGGACCGGTGCATTTTGGAAATACGGAGAAGAGTTGCAGGAAACCGTTTGATTATCGAGAAAGGATTCGATATACATCCTGGTCACCGGCGTAATCACGGAGTTGGTCACCGCGTAATTCCTGCAGCAAAGATGCCAGGCTAGCTTCCAGTCGGTGCATTGCTGTGGAAAGGTATAGGTAATACGGTAAATATGCTCTTCAATACCGGGAAGGGGACCACCATTACAGGTGCTCAATGGCTGCTGCAGCGGGCAAAGCGGAGACAATTCGGTGAGGCTAACACGAGGTGCCTGCAACACGATCGGAGAAACGCCACAAGAGGTCGAGGAAATGGAAATATTCTGAGTAGGTGTGAGGGCTGAGCCGACACAGTCTCTGTAAATGGTCAGGGTAATCTCGTAGGTATTTCCGCTCAAACACCTGTATGTGAGGTCAGACCCCATGGCATGCGTCGCACGCAGGTCCTGGGAAAAAGAGATTATCAGGATCAGGAGGGTAAAGCCAAGCCGGCTCAGGCGCAACAAAA
>CAZLKP010000066.1:0-10709 GCA_964560095.1 uncultured Bacteroidia bacterium | reverse complement strand
CAGGTAACAATGGCTGCATAAGCACAGGTGCGGTTTACGAGCAAAGGTCCCTAAGGCGGCATGAGGAAAACCCTCAGGTTTGGAGCAAGGCAGCCACTGTTGTTGATCGGGTTGTGTTGGGTGTGTTGCCTGAAATCTGCAGGAAGCCCCGCCGGAACGCTTGTCTTTAATTCTACTGGAAAAATAATTATTGGTCCGCGATGTTACGCGAAATTACTTCTTTCACGAATCCAAAAGAACTCTCAGCACCTACATGTAAGATTAGGTACTGATTTGTTCTGTCAAAACGCAGGCCAGGGAAATGAATTGCGCAATTAGCCTTCCGGCACCAGGAGAATTTTGCCTCTTACGTCAAATAATGCTCCATTCCGCATATATCGGACGACGTAGAAATATACACCAGGAGGGGCAAAAGACAAATCAAATATCCATTCTTCACCCGGGTTGTTTCGCCACGTTTTTTCCGCAATCAATTGCCAGCTAGCGTTGTAAATACCTGCATGTATCGGCTCACTCTCCTGAGACCCAACAGCCATCTGGAACACACCAGAGCTTGGGTTGGGATAGAGGTTCACCAATCGGGCCAGATCATACGCCACGTCTACGGTATCACTGTAGGCCACCAGGGGCACCTCATGGGTCATGGCCACATAGTAACTCGCCCATCCCTCATGAGGCGATGGATCATGAAAGGAATAGACTTGAGTTTCCCAATTGTTTCCGATAGAAGCCACAGATCCAATCACCTCAAAATCTGCCTGCTGGTCGGTTTTTCGCCAAACCTGATATGAATCTGCCAGCAACTCACGGGGCACTTCCCATGTCAGGATAACATCACTCTGCTGTTGAGTCGCCTCCAAAATGTTGATCTGCGGAGGATATGTCGGTCCCAGACCCCTGCCTTCTCCGCTTACCCCAAATCCGAGCCCATCCCAATCAGAGAGCATAAATTCAGAGGCATAAAATCCGTCCATCTGCTGAATGTTCCAGGGTCTTTGTCCAGTGTTGAGCTGGTTCAGGGCATACTCTCCCCAAAGCTCCTTCGTCACCCCTTCGTGCCCCTGGTCAGGATCCGGGTTTGCCCCTATACGAAAAATGGTCAATGGCGGAAGGCCGACCGGCACGGCCACGCCGTTTGAGGCCAGGTCTTCCAGGTCGTTATCGTTGAAGTAAATCCTCACTTTCAGAGAATCATTGCCCGCTGATGGTGAGAGCTTCCAAAACCTGCCAGCCACAAACCACCCCTCGCTGTTGCGCACATAGGGCGCTCCCGACATATCGTGCCCGCCCTTGCCTGCTTTGGGGGTCAGCACCATGGAGACCCCCGAGGCCGGGAGGGCCAATTGGCTGGAGTCCAGGCCTGCGACCGAAAACAACAGCACATCCTGACTGGTGAGAGGCTCAGAATCGGCATATTTCCAGAAATGGGTCCAGCCATCAGGGGCCATACAAGCCGTATCAGCCAAGTAAACACCCACTTGTTGAGGAATAGCTGAAGGCAGTGCGCAAACAATAGACGCATCCATGCAAAACTGATCCAGGTACATGTTTTGGGTAAACTCAGACTCCAGTTCCAGCTCGACCAACACCCGAATGTGCTGCCCGATGTAGATATCCAGTGGAATCTCGTGTTTCATCCAGTCATGACAATCAGCAGGTACCCAATTCATGATCCCTGGATCGAAAGGCGTCTGAGAGGAATTCAATTCATCTGCAGAAATCGTGTACACCAATTCTGCCGGGTTGTCACAGCCAGGCAATACATACACATTCAGGGTTACGCCCCGATCCGGGTAGGATTCTTTCCAGGCCGTCAAAAACGAAAAGCTGGCCTGATTGTATGCTGTGAGATCAAATGGTCTGCTGAATAAGACATCTTTTGTCCCTTCCGGATCAGCTCCGGGACCGGCACCACCTTCCCATACTCCACTACTATTATAGCGAAGAACGTATTTGCCGGTTGTATCAAGGCAGTTGGCCCATGGAAAGACATCAAAGCCCACGTTTCCATCCCAGTTGATGGATTCAAAATCGTATAAGTCAAATTCAACCTCCTCGCAGACCGGGTAGTCCGTGATCGGGACGGAGCCTGGAAGACGGTAAAAATTCAGGATTTTCTGATTGTCTGACCGATCATCATCCAATCCTTCCTCATTAACGGATAACACCCTTACATCCCATTTGTGACGACCGACTGGGAGGAATTTGGCCGGCAGATCCAACACAATGGTATCTCCGATAGCCAGATTGCCCGTCCAGGTCCAGGAGCTTGGTGACAGGCCATTGACCCTCTGCCAGAAGTCGATGGAGGTAATGGCTGTTTCACCGTTATTATACAGCTCCAATTGAGGCCGGATCAGCGAGTCACAGGAAAACACCGGTGGACGAATCCATTCACCGAACCCAACGTTGTCAAAGGTCGTCTTGCAACTGGGATTTCCTAGGAGTGATGAGCGCCCCTGAGCAAGCGCAAACCGCATTCTCACCGCCTGCATAGGAGTGAAACTGTTTCGGCATCCCGGAGCACCATCGTCCATGAAATTTTCATAGATGTCTTCTACATCCGATGAAAATGGATTGTTGGCAGAGGTGTCATCCGCATCTGTGCTACAGGAGTTGATCCTTTCGCCCAGGGAGCAATCGAGTGCAGCCCTGCTTCCATCAGGTGGCGTGTCGCAAATGCCATCGCCATAGGCCAGGCAACTGCTATTAACGCAGGAATTTGGCATAGCAGAACCCTGATGGTAGGTATCCAAAAGTCCCAGGTAATGACCAGCCTCATGAATCAAATCTGTCGTTTTGTCCGGAGTACTGCCCATATGCCCCGCCTCAATAACAATACCGTCCCAATCCATCCCATGTGCGGAGGGAAGAAAACTATATCCATTGATCAAGCAGTCTCCATTGGCATCAACACAGATACTGTTAACTACCCAAATATTGAGGTAGTCATTGGTATTCCAGCGGGATAAATTTTTGAGACATATATCCTGCGTAACATTTCCCTGGGAACATTCCTCATCCCGGAGCAAGTTGCTCAGGCTGGTAGGAACTCGATTGATACCTGCGTGGGGATTTCCTTGTGAATCTGTTTGAACCAGACAAAATTCAATTTCGACATCTGCAGCAGGAATACCGGCATTGGTGAGCTGTGGGTCTCCAGCAAAAGGGCCATTATTACGGAAGGCGTCATTGAGCATGACAATGGCTTCCTGAATCCTTCTGTTGGTGAGGTTAGACGTCGCATCATTTGGCTGATCGTCCTCCGGCAGATGCATCACATGCACCACCACCGGAACGGTCAGGATTGATCGCGGTGTTTGGGGAACTTGTCCTTCCAATCCAGACATGTAGCGATAGACCGAAGCCAGAAATGCTTCGGACTTCACCCGATACGTACTGTCCCTGATTGTGGACAGCGTATGAAAATCAAGGGGAGCACCGGATTGCGTGTAAGCAGACATTGGCTCCCCTGCAATGAGGAGCAGCAACAAACAACAACTCAGACACCATCCACCGGTGCGGAATACAAAAACCCTCTTCATCAGCATTCTGCTTCAATTTTTAATGGCTGACAATAATCCTGGAAAACACGAGGCAAGCGTGTGTAACGAAGCAGAAAAAGGCAACGATACAGGCAAAGGATCAGAGAAGAAGGGGAGGATTGCGGATATGATCAAAATAGTTCACAGCGATCAACCCTTCATGAACTGAAATATTACCCAGACATAACAGAGTCAAAAACCGGGCCGATAATAGAATCGGGGAAAAAGATTTTTTTAAAAAGAAGGGATGGAGGAAAAGAGGGACTTTTGCGAAAGGGAAGGACAAAAAAAGGGACAGCTCCGTGGAGCCATCCCTACAGCACAACCATGAAAACACAATTCTTATGAAAAATATCTTTTACGCATTTAAATGTAAAAGATTTTTTATGCTAACTATTGATACAATGATAGAATCCCTCCTTCAAAAATGCAAACATTTTTCTTACTTTTTCGCAGGAAAAACGCCATAATATACCATAAACGCTGATTTGGAGTGGGGGGAGCTCCACAGAGATTTATTACGGATTCAAAATTGAATAAATATTCTATTTTTATGCGTGTTCTGTTGATTGTCATATTCTTATGTTTGCTAGCAGGCGATCATGCTGATTCCCTCAGACAGTTTGCACATCAGGTCGTACCAAATTCCCCCCACCATCCATCTTTCCTGATGAGATCGAATTTGACTACCTTTCCCATCCATTTTCAGGAAGAAGGTTTTCATGGATACATACAAAAGTCTGGAAAAGCTCATCATTATTGGTGACAGGATCCTGATCAAACCCTGGAGCCATCAGGATCGGACGGAGAGCGGCCTTTTTTTGCCACCGGGGGTCATGGAAAAGGAAAAAATCCAAACGGGCTATGTCATGAAAGTGGGCCCGGGCTACCCTTTGCCTATGCCAGCTGAGGATGAGCCCTGGAAAGAGGAGTATGAAACCATTAAATATATTCCCCTGCAGGCGAGGGAAGGCGACCTGGCAATTTTTCTGCAGAAAAATGCCTTTGAAGTGATGTATCAGGGAGAAAAATACTTCATCGTGCCTCAAAACGCGATCCTGATGCTGGAGCGGGATGAGTCATTGTTTGAGTAAGACAAGGGAATTTTTCGGGGTAGGAGATGCAGGATAATTATTTGCTATTATTTTTGGCTTTTTGTGCCAAATTTTTTACTATTGCTAAGCTAATGCGAAAATCGTGGTATGTATGCGCACTGATCGCAGGTTGGGGATTGCTGGGATGCGAAGAGCAGACAGCCGAACAGCCGCTGTCAACGGATATTATTTTCCACACAGATCTTGGCGATATCGGGGTGCATCTTTATCGAGATACACCTCGTCATCGTCAGAATTTTCTGGACCTTTCAGAACAAGAGTTCTTTGATAGTTTGACGTTTCATCGTGTCATCCACAACTTTGTGGTGCAATCCGGTGATCCCCGATCCAGATATGGCACCTGGGAAGATTCTGTGATGGGCCCCGGTTACCGACTAGATTCAGAGTGGAATGGGCATCACTTTCACCTGAGAGGCGCTCTGTCAATGGCCAGGAAATCCGATGAAGAAAATCCTGAAAGGCAATCCTCAGGCAGCCAGTTCTTTTTTGTTACCGGTACAACCGCGTCTCCTGGCCTCCTCGATAGCATGGAGCAGACAGCCACTGCCATTCGCAGGGGTGAGATTCTCTCCCAATATTATCAGGAAAGGAAAGACAGCACATTTTCGGGTTCTTTTGACCAATATCTTAATCAACACCCGGTTTCCCCATTTCGATATCCTGCCAACGTGCGAAAATCCTATCAAAAGACTGGTGGCATTCCCCACCTTGATTTTACCTACACGGTATTTGGAGAGGTTACCACTGGCCTGGATGTGGTCATGAGCATTTCTCGGCAACCGGCACAGGAGAGTCGCCTGCTAAATGATGTGAAAATAGATTCTGTTACCATTGTGCCTGTGCAGCATGAAACCAGTCAGACAAAAACATAAGTCAAACATATACCCGGTACGGGTTGAATGTGCATATTGACGTAAATGGCTTTCAGGCTATTATCGATCTACCAGCATCATTCCCGCTCCAGGCTGTAACAATACTCGAACCATAACCATTGTATCATGAATCAGGATCTGCAAAAAGAAAAACTGAAATCTCTTCAGCTCACCGTAGATAAACTCGAGAAAAGCTACGGAAAGGGCATCGTCATGAAGCTCAGTGACAATATTGTCCAGGATGTGCCCGCTCTCTCGACAGGGTCGTTATCTTTGGATATTGCCTTGGGCATTGGTGGGATCCCCAGAGGACGTGTCATTGAGATTTACGGCCCCGAATCCTCCGGAAAAACCACACTGGCCATGCACATGATTGCAGAGGCTCAGAAAAGTGGGGGACTGGCCGCTTTTATCGATGCAGAACATGCGTTTGACCGCAATTATGCAGAAAAACTGGGGATTGACACCGAAAACCTTTATGTCTCACAGCCCGATTTTGGCGAGCAGGCCCTAGAGATCGCCGAGTATCTCATTCGGTCCGGGGCAATCGACATACTCGTGATTGATTCCGTGGCAGCCCTTACACCCAAAGCAGAAATTGAAGGAGAAATGGGGGACTCCAAGATGGGGCTTCAGGCACGGTTGATGTCTCAGGCTCTGAGAAAACTGACCGCCGCTATTTCGAAAACACACTGTGTTTGCATCTTCATCAACCAACTGCGGGAAAAAATCGGTGTCATGTTCGGAAACCCGGAGACAACTACAGGAGGAAATGCCCTGAAGTTTTATTCGTCCGTTCGTCTGGATATCCGCCGAATGGCCCAGATCAAAGATGGGACAGATTCTATCGGCAACAGGGTGAAAGTTAAAGTGGTCAAAAATAAAGTATCTCCTCCCTTTCGAATTGCCGAATTCGACATCATGTTTGGCGAGGGGATTTCTCACGAAGGAGAAGTGCTTGACCTGGCTGTAGAGCTCGATATTGTCAACAAATCTGGTTCCTGGTTCAGTTATGATGGAAACCGTCTGGGACAAGGTCGAGACAATGTCAAAACCGTTCTCGGAGATAATCCTGAGCTGCTGGAAGAAATCAAACAAAAAGTCCTGGAAATGAAGGGCATTTTGCCGCCGGCTTCTAAAGACGAGCTAAAGGCAGAAGAGGCGGAATAGCAATCCCCTTCTGACACCATGGAGTGGTGGTAAATGTGGGAGCCGCCGGATCACAGGTACCGCCACTGACTTGTCTGAGAAGGGTGTGATGAAAAAAGTTTGCCGCTGGTATCTGCTGGTTTCATTAGACATTTCGTTCGGATAAGGTGGTAACTTTCCTTGGATTCCTGGGCTGAATTGCGAATCTGATCCTGCAAATCCATGAGAAAGATTCTTCATGTGGATATGGATGCTTTTTATGCATCAGTAGAACAACGGGATGATCCCAACCTTCGAGGTAAGCCTGTGGCCGTAGGCGGCGCAGTCGGACGTGGTGTTGTGGCAGCTGCGAGTTATGAAGCCAGGCAGTACGGCGTCAGAAGTGCTATGCCTTCTCGCACAGCAGCCCGACTCTGTCCAGATCTCATCTTTGTGAAACCCCGGTTTCAGCAGTACCGTGACGTATCCCGGCAGATTAAGAATATATTCATTTCCTACACCGACCTGGTTGAACCCCTTTCTCTGGATGAGGCCTATCTCGACGTAACCCAAAACAAAAAAGGGCTTGAGTCTGCCACGCTGATTGCGAAGCAAATCAAACAGGATATCCATAGTGAAACCCGACTGACGGCTTCAGCCGGAGTATCCATGAATAAATTCCTGGCCAAAGTTGCTTCAGGTCTGAACAAGCCTGATGGACTCACGCTAATTCTGCCCGAACATGCAAAAACATTTCTCGCCCAACTACCGATTGAAAAATTCCACGGCATCGGTGCAAAAACGGCCGAAAAGATGCGACAGCTGGGGATCAGGTCGGGCGCCGACCTGAAAAAAAAATCAGAACTACAGCTCGCCCAGCTGTTTGGGAAGAGCGGTCGACATTACTATCGGATCGTTCGGGCCCTGGATGAGAGGCCTGTCAAACCTGACCGGGTTCGAAAATCCCTGGGAGCTGAGCGCACATTCGCAGAGGATCTCCACCAAGAACAAGAGATCCTGGAGCGACTGAACAGCATTCTGGACAAGGTAATTAAAAGAATGAATGAGGCGGGGGTAAAAGGACGAACGTTGACCCTTAAGATAAAATACCACGATTTTTCCCAAACTACCCGAAGCAAAACGCTATCTCATTATTCAGACCAAAAGGATGAGGCCTGGCAAGTTATCCAGCATTTGTTGCATCAGCCTGTGTTTCCAGAAAAGCCTATTCGCCTTCTGGGGGTTGCATATTCAAACCTCGACCTGTCAGAACCATTTACCCCCTTACAACTGACCCTTAACTTTTAGTTCGTTCTCACCTTTTCTTCTTTCAAGTAATCCGGAGTCGTAATTCCCGCAGAAATGTACACACTTGTTAAGACTTCAGAACAGGCTTTATGTTGCTTATACAGGGGCAATTTTTGTTGTCCCAATCCTGATCATACTTGCTATGCATGACGTCCTAAGCATATACCCACAGAGAAAGCGGCATTTCCATTCTGATTTTTCCAGAAGGAACCCGAAATAGCTCGGACCTGCCCCACAAGCGATTTTTCTCCAGTGCCTTTAAAATTGCTTCAACGCGATCCACACTGTCAGCAATCAGACCATAGATCCCAGACATGAAACACCTCGACCGGGCCATTCGTGATGGTCACATCGACCTCGACAAGCCCAATGACCAGCTCATTTATCAACCACAGGGGAAGCACCGGGTGCTCTCCAATCCCGAAGAGCAGGTCCAACTCGGCACCTACCTCAAGCTCATCTACGAGTATGATTACCCTGCCACCCACATCAGAGTGTGTCAGGACATTCAAATCGGCAGCTCGACGCGGGAGGGGGATATCGTGGTGTACCGCGATGATCGGGTTTTGGACCCTTTTATCATCATCGAATGCAAAAAGGAGGGGATCACAGATTCCAGCTTTCAAAAGGCCATAGATCAGGGGTTTTCTTATGCAGCTGCCACAGAAGCTGAATTTGTCTGGGCTACCTCCGGCGATCGGGATGCCGTGTTTCAGGTGCTGGAAGAGAATATTCTTGAGCGAGACAATAACCGTCTGGACCGCATTCCGACATTCAGAGAAAGTAAACGCCCGGGCTCAGTGTTTCGTCGTCGCCTTGGCAGATGGCTGAATTCGCCGGTAACAACAGATACCATGTTATTTTCGGGTATTCTGGTTGTCGTGATGGCTGCGTTTTCAGGGCTGACGGTCTATTTCCATGAAGATATTAGGGAATTTCTAGATCCCTGGTGGACCCGTTGGAAGATGAATAACAACTGGCTATACACCGTCATCGTCGCCAGTTCAACCCTCTTTAGCATGGGCATAGGGCTGGCCTTCATGAGAAGCCACGTACTGTTTGGCGCCTCCATTCTCAGGCGCAGGTTCGTGTATCTCATGATCTGTGTGATTCTGTTTCTACCCGTTTGGTTTGCAGGGCAGTCTATGGCGAATTTTCAATGGTGGACCACCACTTCATACTTCAGCCGCAAGTTTCCGATTCTGCTGTATCTTTGGCCCTACCTAAAAGGATTCCCAGCTCAGTTTTTTGCCCTGTATGGCTTCATTTGGCTGGCTCGGAGACAAACCCCAAAATCATAGCAGGATGTCCTTCCAAGAATTTACACCAGAGTCCGACGCACAGGTATCAGCATGGATCGACCAACTCGACGATGCCTGCCCGTCATTTTTGGCTTGTAATGAACCCAACTGGCTTTCTGCCATCATTGAGCGGGTAACACAGGCCTTCCCACAATATCGCCACATTCTTCTGAGTTTGTCCGAAACAATGGTAGATGACTTTGAAGCGTCTATCACAGAAAAACTCTCCCAACACCAGAGCGGTGAAGTGATGGTCCACATCATCTATCTGGAACACTCAATCTTGCATCATTTGGCCGAAGGAACAGAATCCTTCAAAGCATGGACCGACAAAGACGCCCTGTCTTTTTCGTCCATTCGACTCTATGGTGATGAACCCCTGTTGGATATGCTCGAGAAAGAGGCTCCTTCATTCATCTCTGCATTCAATCCCATTCAACGAGTCAATAGCCACTCCCATGCACGCACCCCCTACTCTACCATCCTTGAGCTGGGGAAAGGGTTCCGAAACGGAGATTCCGAAAAAGCGCTCGACATCGCTGAGCAGCTCGCACTCGCAGGAGCGGTAGTGCACGCAGAAACCTGGTATGATCGCTATTTGGAGCAAGATGGTAAGCAAAAGACAGAAGCCCTGATTGGAAAAGCCGAGCTTCAGCTTTACCGCCAGGCCATGAGAGAAGCCTCACAACTCCTGGACGAGGCCTCGAATGCCTTAGCCGAAGATCGTTCTGATTTGTCAGGACGAATTCACATGGGCCGCGGACGGATTCTGATGCAGCAGCGGGACAGAAAGGCTGCCATCAGGGAACTTCTGCTGGCAAGGAAGCAATTAAGCAGCGAAGAACAACCGGAGGATTGGGGAAAAGCATGCGAATACCTGGGATTGCTTTTCGAAGGAATCGGTGATCCACAGGCAGCCATTGATCAATTTCTGGAAGCAGGGGAGCACTGGGGGAAACTTGATGAGCATACTCTACCGGCAGCCAAGGCCTATCAACACGCAGCAGCCATCCTACAAAATCAGCTTCGGTTTAACGAAGCGCTACAGCAGTTTTCTACCGCCCTGGAATGGGCCAACCAGACCGAAGACGAGTTTCTACAAGCCTCTTTGGAAGATTCTGTGGAAGCCATGACCGAAGAGGCCCACAAAGCTGGAAAAAAGCAGAAAAAAGGCGGAAAAGGTCTGTTTGGGCGATTGTTTTCCTGAAGCCGCAGATCCTTCGCTGGCTGGCGGCGCATCAGGCCTGCCCCATCCGTCAAATCAGGTGGCTTCAGACTGCCTGACAGAGAACCATATTTTGGGAGCTACCCCAATAACATCGTTAGAAATTTTATCAAATGAAATATGCCCCTCCTTATATTATCCTTGTCATGGGGGTCTCGGGACAGGGCTGACGCATCATTCAAAAAGCATTGATAACTAAGTATCTTTGCCTGATG
>CAZLKP010000065.1:4291-15384 GCA_964560095.1 uncultured Bacteroidia bacterium | reverse complement strand
AGGAATTCCGTATCGCAGCAAGCCACCAGGCGCTTCGTTCCGTTCATACACCGTGACGATATAGCCCATTTGGTTGAGATAATGGCCAGCAGCCATGCCTGCTGGCCCCGATCCAATCACAGCGATGGATGTACCATTTCTTGACCTTGGCTGCTGAGGCTGTATCCAACCCTGCTTGAAGGCTTGTTCGATGATGGCCTTTTCAATATGCTCGATGGTCACCGGGGCTTCATTCAATCCCAGCACGCAGCTTTTCTCGCAGGGGGCAGGACAAATACGGCCGGTGAATTCAGGGAAGGGATTGGTTTTGGCCAGGAGCAAATAGGCGCGCTTCCATTCCTGATGGTACACTGCATCATTAAACTCCGGGATCAGATTGCCAAGTGGACAGCCATTATGGCAAAACGGCACGCCGCAGTCCATACATCGTGCAGCCTGGATTCGGGTTTTCTCTTCGGGAAACGGCAACACGAATTCCCTGAAGTCTGATATGCGCTCTTCTTTGGTTCGGTATCGAGGTAATTCTCTGTCAAATTCTAAAAATCCTGTTGGGTTTCCCATATCTCTCCTTTCTGTCGGGTTCTACTTCTGTGTGCTGATCATCCCAGCTTTCGGCTGGGTTCAGGCTGTTTGTCCGTCTCTGGTTGGCGATTCAGAACGTTTTTGTACTCCTGAGGAATCACTTTCACAAAATCCTCGACTGACCTCTCCCATTGATCCAGCAAGTGGGCAGCTACGGGACTTCCTGTGAGATCCACATGCTGCCTAATCAGGCCGTAGAGCATGGACCGATCTGCTTGCCCCAGTAAATCGAGATCGACCGAGTCTGAGCCCAGTCGTTCCTGCACCTGATGATCAGGATCATACACATAAGCAACGCCACCACTCATCCCGGCCGCAAAATTTTTCCCTGTCGGGCCCAGAATGACCACTTTTCCGCCTGTCATATATTCGCATCCATGATCTCCGATGCCCTCGACGACCGCGGTTGCACCTGAGTTCCTGACCGCAAAGCGTTCTCCGGCCATTCCGCCAAGGAATACCTCGCCGGAAGTTGCGCCATAAAGGGCGACATTTCCCGTAATTACCTCAGATCTGATGGATTGTCCTTCCACCTGTTGCGGTCGTATGACAAGGGTGGCACCTGACAACCCTTTGCCCAGATAATCATTCGCTTCGCCGGTGAGTACAGCATAGATTCCGCAGGTTGTAAAGGCTCCGAAGCTTTGACCCGCTGCACCATGCAGCTCCATGCGGATGGTGCCTGGAGGCAGCCCTTTTCCTCCATACCGGCGGGTGACTTCATAGCTCAGCCGGGTGCCGGCTGCCCGATGAATATTTTTAATGCCCAGTTGAATGACAACTGGCTGCGCCTCGTCGAGGGCCGGTGCAGCTTCCTGGATGAGCCGGTCCTCAAAAGGAGAAAAAGCGAAAAGAGATGCTTCCTTTTCTGGTCCAAGTGGATAGGATCCGGTGATCGGGCTCAGATCCAGGGTAGCGGCTTTTCCTGTCATCACCTCATGATCAGGCACCAAATGTTGCCCCTGTCCCACCATTTCCTCCACGGTTCGAAACCCCAGCATGGCCATGTGTTCGCGGAGGTCTTCGGCCAAAAAGGTGAAGAAATGGATCAGATCTTCAGGCTTACCGGCAAACTTTTTCCTCAACTCTGGATGCTGAGTAGCCACCCCTACGGGACAGGTATTCAGGTGACACTTGCGCATCAGGATGCATCCTTCCACGACGAGGGCAGCTGTGGCGATGGCCCATTCTTCGGCTCCCAGCAAAGTGGCCATAGCCAGATCCCGACCGGTACGCATCCCACCATCTGCCTGCAAGACCACTTTGTCACGCAGGCGATTGAGCACGAGAGTCTGATGTGCTTCTGCCAGTCCCATTTCCCATGGAAGACCGGCATGCCGGATAGAGCTTAGCGGGGATGCTCCCGTCCCGCCATCGTACCCGGAAATGAGGATATGGTCGGATCCACCTTTGGCTACCCCGGCGGCAATGGTTCCGACGCCCGCCTTGGAAACCAGCTTCACACTTACCCTTGCTTCCGGATTAATGTGGTGCAGGTCGTAAATCAGCTGGGCCAGGTCCTCGATGGAGTAGATATCGTGGTGTGGTGGTGGAGAGATCAACCCCACACCGGGGGTTGAATGACGCACCCGGCCGATCCAGTCGTCCACCTTGTGGCCGGGCAGGTGGCCACCTTCACCGGGCTTGGCCCCTTGCGCAATTTTGATCTGGAGTTCGTTGGCTTCGTTCAGATAATGTGCGGTTACACCAAATCTTCCGGAAGCAATTTGCTTGATGGCTGATCGTTCCCAATCCCCATTCTCTTTCGGTTCAAATCTGATCGGATCTTCCCCTCCTTCTCCGGAATTGCTCTTTCCCCCGATCCGATTCATGGCAACGGCAAGGGTGCTGTGTGCCTCATGGGAGATGGACCCAAAAGACATGGCACCAGTGGAAAATCGCTTCAGGATTGATGCCGCCGGCTCGACTTCATCCACAGGAACAGGCTCCTTTCCAGGCAACAGCCGAAACAAATGTCTCACACTCAGGGGTTGGCGGCTGGCATCATTGACCCGCTCCGCATATTTGTTGTACAGATCGCGGTCGTTGAGTCGGGCTGCCTTTTGGAGCAGGTGAATGGTTTGCGGGTCCCAGGCATGGCGCTCTCCTTCTACCAGCCACTGATAGGTGCCTCCGGAAGGAAGAATCTTGTCTGCCCGGTTGTCACAGGCACGTCGGTACCGTTCCCGGATTTCCTTTTCCAGGTCGGCCAACTTTAGACCGCCCAGTCGCGACACTGTACCAGTAAATGCCAGATCCACCACTTCCCGGGAAAGCCCGACAATTTCAAAAATCTGCGCACCGTGATACGATTCCAACGTAGAGATGCCCATTTTGGACATAACCTTTTTCAGGCCGGCTGCTACAGCACGAAGGTAAGTTTCATGCAGGCGATGCTCATCCTGATCTTGGAAATCGAGGTGAGTCCCAGCCCAGGAAGAAAGGGTATCCAGCACATGGTAAGGGCAAATGGCAGTCGCTCCGTACGAAATCAGGGTGGCATAGTGATGCACTTCCAGGACATCTGCCGTATGAACGACAAGATCAACGGTGGGCCGCTTTCCCAGCCGGATCAACTCTTGATGAACGGCACCCAGGGCGAGAAGCATCGGGATCGGAATGCGGGATTCTCCGGCATCTTCATCTGTGAGAATCAGAATGGCTGTCTCTTTTTCCACTTCGTTCACTGCTCGCTGCACCATGCTTTCCAGGGCCTCCGACAGGGACTTTTCGCTGTCAAAACATACAGACAGGCGTTCCGCACGGAAATGCTGATCCTGGAAAGCTTCAATCCTACGGAGCTGATTGATGTGGAGAAAGGGAGATTTTAGAGCCAGATGAAGTGCCTGATCTTCAGACTCTTCCAGAAGATTTTTTCCCGGCCCGATCCATGTTCTCAAAGACATGACGGCAGCTTCCCGAATCGGATCAATCGGGGGATTTGATACCTGAGCAAACAGCTGCTTGAAATAATTGGCCAGATGCTGCGGTTTGTCTGAAAGAATGGCCAACGGCGTATCCATCCCCATAGATCCAATGGGTTCTTTTCCCTGGCTTGCCATGGGAGCAAGTACCGTTTGGAGCGCTTCCCGGTTGATCCCAAAAAGCAGATGGCGGAAATGGAGCGCCTCGGCATCCGGTGCGCGGAGCGGCTTCACCTGCGGCAGGTCCGACCAGCTGTATCTTCCCTGATCCAGCCACCGCTGGTATGGCTGTCGGGTGGCCAGTTGACGCTTCACCTCGTGATTCCGCAGGAGTGTTCCTTCCGTGAGATCGGCGACCAACAATTCTCCTGGGCCGAGCTTGCCTCTTTCGACAATATCTGCCTCTTCAATTTCCAGGGTTCCGGCTTCAGACGCCAACACCAGGTGGCGATTCTTTGTGAGCACAAACCGGGAAGGTCTCAGACCATTCCGGTCCAGGCAGGCACCGACTATTTTCCCATCGGTAAAGCACACCGAAGCCGGGCCATCCCAGGATTCGGTGAGCAGAGAATGGAATTCATAAAAAGCCCTCACATCCTGGGGTAAAGCAGGATCTTTTTCCCAGGCCATGGGCATGAGCATCGCCATCACCTGGGGCAATGATCGTCCACTGAGCATGAGGAGTTCCACTGCTCTGTCGAGGTTTCGGGAATCAGAAGCAGCAGGATCACAAATCGGATGCAGGAGCGCCAGTTCTTTGGGCGAAAAAATAGAGGACTTGAGCACAGCTTCGCGGGCCTGCATCCAGATGATGTTGGCGCGGATGGTATTGATTTCCCCATTGTGGGCGATCAACCGAAAAGGCTGAGCCAGGGACCAGGAAGGAAAGGTATTGGTGGAAAATCGGCTGTGCACCAGGGCCAGACAGGATTCGAATGCTGGATCAGACAGGTCGGGGAAGTAGTCGTTGAGCTGGTCAGTGCCCAATTGCCCTTTGTAACCGAGGGTGCGGCTGGAAAAAGATATCACAAAGGGATCACATCCTTCTCCCCCTATGTTGTCCCAGGCCTTTACAATGGCTGACCGAAGGACGTAGAGCTTTCTTTCCAGGGTATCCGAGTCGGCGGGCTGGCGATACCGAACCAGGAACTGAACATAGTGCGGTGCCACTTCCAGGGCTTCCTGTCCGATATTTTCCGGGTTGACCGGCACGGGTCTGACAACCAGCAGCTCAAACTCCCATTCATCCAGGCAGGCCAACACGACTTTTTCCTGTGCTTTATAGCAGGCTTTGTTGCGGCCCATGGCCAGCATGCCTACGGCATAGCACCCTTTGGGAGGGAGAATGACGCCGAGATTGTCTGCCCAGGATCTGAAAAAGGGATCAGGTATTTTTACAAGTATGCCAGCTCCATCCCCGACGAGGGGGTCATTTCCTCTGGCTCCCCGATGCTCCATGCGTTCGAGCATGTGAATCGCATTGCGCACCAGGAGATGGGATTCCTTTCCATCGAGCTGGGCAATCATTCCGATACCGCAGGCGTCTTTTTCTTCCTGCGGAACATACATAGAAGGCTGAGAAAGTCGTCGCGCAACAGGTGCGTGAGGGAGGAAGGATTCTTTCATGTAATGGTTCCTGATACGGGTAATGCGAATACGCTCATAGCTCTCCTCTCTCGGAATTCCTTCCGGAAAGGATCGCGTAGTAGAAATCAATCTATAAGATATAAGAAGGGGGATTGCTCGTCGCCAAAGCATTAAAATAGCAAAAAATGGTGGGTTTTGAATGAAAATCAGAAATTAATCAGGGTGATTTTTGAAAAATTCCGATGACCACGGGGATTGGCAAGCGTATTTTTCAATCACCAGTTACGATCCGGAACCCACACATTTCCCAGCCATAGCAGATACAAGATTTGGACCAGCACCATCCCTGCTCCTGCAGCGCCGAAGCATGCGACCGTTGTGACCACATCCAGCCGCTCAGCTGCCAGGACAATCACTGCTGTTCGCACCACAAACATGGCGAGGTTCAGAAAGAGAAAGACTTTGAGCTTCCGGCGAATATCAATGAGATAGGAAAGTGGAGAAGCGATCATGGTGAGATACAACCATGGCGCTAGCCACCGGGCAAATTCCCCGGCCTGGCGCCAGGGATCCCCCAGTACCAGCATGAATATGTCTGGTCCCCAGATCAGCAACGCTACCAAAACGGGCAGGCCCAGGGCTGCGAGTTTGAGGAAGGTGTCCCAGGTCAGGGAGGCCAGGGCAGCTCTGGATTCCCGAAAAGCAGCGCTGCCTTCTTCGAAAAATACTTTGCCTACCGTCATGCTCAGTAAGCCGGGCGGCAGGTTCAGCACCCGCTCTGCCTTAGCGTATTGCCCGGTGGATGCTTCGCCAAAGTAGCCGGGCATCAGAAAAAAAATCACCTGCTTGGAGGCCACATTCAGCCAGGCACTGGCCATGCCGTAACCTGGAAAATCCCGGTACTTCCAGGCAAGCGTCATGAGCGACGTGCTGCCACCATCGCGAATCCTGGCTGGCCACCAGACCAGTACCCCGCCTATGGCAGTGACCACTTGCCCTCCAATATGACCTGCCAACAGGCCATGCAGCCCCATATCTAGCAAGCCTCCCGCCAGACTGATGGCCGCAGTCACAGCTGCCCTCATGATGCGAAGCCAAGTCAGGACCCTGTATTTCTGTCGGCGATTCAATGCCACCCCAAACGGCTGAATTATCCCTTCCAGTGAAATGGACAAGGGAATCAGCCATAACAGACCGTCAAGGCTTTCCATGCCGACAGCCGAGGGCCAGGTGGATGGCAGGAAGAACAACAATATGCCCAGAAAGCCGCTGATCAGGAGGGTGCCCACCAGGCTCAACCGCAAAAGATCCTGGGCTTCCTTCTCGGTTTCTGGTAGCATGAGCGTCAATTCGTAGCCTAAATTGACCACGACCACCATCACCGACACCGCAGCAATGAAAACCCCAAACACCCCAAATGTTTCCGGTAAATAAAGTCGGGCCAGCGCTGGCAGCATCAAAAAATTGATGGACTGGGCCGTGACAGATCCCGACATCAGCGCGGTAACTTTTCTCCAGAAAGGGGAGGGCTTCTTCATGCTTCAGGGGGAGAGATCATTAAGAAGAATGGATGTGGCGGATCAGACGGGGAACCATGGCCTGATCAATCGGAAAGGTAAAATCTTCAGGGCTGAGGGCATCAAGCGGGATCCAGCGAAAAACCTGCTGATTATTATCTTCAGAATCAAAACCAAACTTTTTCTCCCGAAATTCGCCGATCAACGGACTTACCGGGACAACAGAAAAATAGATTGCCAGGATTTCCTCTTGGGGATGAAATGCGGAGGGCTGCAAAAAGGGATTGACAAACAGCACATCTCCTACTTCAATCTCGGTGAGTAATTCCTCTTTCCATTCGCGCTTGAGACAGGCCTCCAGCCCTTCCCCGAATTCCAGTCCACCTCCCGGCAGCTTCGTCATTTTGATTCCCAACCGGATCTCATCTGTGACCAATAAGCGATCCTGTTCGATAAAAACGCCGTACGCTCGTATATTGAAACGCTTCATTTGACTCTTTGACCAAACACTTTATGATCACGTTCCTGAAACAAATACTGGTCCGCCTCTTCCTGCTTCTGGCACTGATGATGTCAGCAGGGATACCTGTGATCGTGGCCCAAGATAATGATTCCACCAGGCAAACCGGCGATTTGCCCACGGATCCCCCACGGAGATTCAATTTGGTCTTTACTCGTGGCTTCGCTCTAGCCGGTCCGGCCAATGACACAGTTCCCATCAGCAGCACTGCTTCGGGGAGCTATGCCATCGGTGCTGGATTCCTTTTTCCCTTCGGACCGAGAAACCGAGTGGGGCTGCGTGCCGCTCCGGGCCTTTCGTGGACTTCGTTTACGTACCAGCAATTGCCCGACAAAACCTTTCCGACCGTTTCTGATTCTGTGAACTATGACCAGGAACGGCACCGGTTATTCTTTTTGGAGATGCCCATTGGTTTGTATGTGAATTTCACCCGTGATGAAGATGGAGATCCGTTGTTTTTCGGAGAAATGGGTGGATACATCGGCTATCTGGGCTCGGCCCAATACAAAATCAAGTACCGCAACTCCGCCGGGCAGCGCGTTATGCAGCGCACTCGGGATCTGGAACAACTCAGTGATCCTGGAGAATTTGAACGTATCCGATACGGAGCCTATGCGAGAGTGGGCTACAAGTGGTTTTCGTTGTTTTTCTCCATGCGTCTCACCCCCGTCTTCGACGAGTTTACGAATCCTTCTCTGCGCCCCAAAAATGTAGAAGGATTCAGGAACCCAGGCATGCCTGCGATGGAAATCGGACTCAGTTTGTTTCTGTGACAGCGGTTGTGTCTGTGAGTGTGTCCCTCCTGCGTTGTTGGGACAACTCCGTACGCAGATTTTCCACTCGGCTGGAGGCATTGATGGAGTCCTGATAAAACAGGGACTCCCGAATGTTTTCCGGCGTGGTTTGCCCGGATTCAGACTGGCAACTGATCGTTGTCATGGCGAGTCCAAGGAGAAAAAATACGATTCGATTTTTCATCCGTAATTTTCCTGAGGATGGAAAATTACGCAGATACAACGCGTTCCTCCCAATTTTTTTGATCTTTCGCCCAGCCTTTGACTATATTTAGCCGAGATTCTCCCTCACGTTCACTACATCAAAACGTATGAAACTGCCTTCTCTGTTTAGATATTCCTGGTTCATGGCATTGGTCATCTTGGTTGTAGCCGGCTGTGACAACCAAGAACCCATTGACTTGCTGCCCGAAGATCAGGCACCAGCCATCACGTTGGTATCTCCTTCCAACAGCAACATTTTGAAGCGAGTCGATGAAGCCTTTGTCGTGACCGTCCAGGTAGCAGATAACGAAGAATTGAAGCTTCTGAGAATCACTGCCGAAATTTTCGACGAACGCGAACAGCAAATCGGCTCCTCCTTTCTGGTCCGCGATGTAGAGGTAAACGGCACCAACGTCCTCATCGACATCACAGAGAAAGTGCCGCAGGGTGCCCTCCCTTACTACAAGGTGAAGTACACCGTGCATGCCATTGATTCCAAAGGAGAATTTATGTCCACGTTCTTTTGGGTGAGCGTGCTGCCAGAACCCGTCACACCTGCCCCGTATGAGGTGCGGACTTATACCAGAGACTCTCTATTTAACAGTGAAGCCCCGTTTGGAAAAGGATTTAACTTCACCAGCCGGGAATTTCTTCCCAACCAGCAGCGGCAGGGTACAGATCTCGACTACGATGTGATAGAAGTGTCCGGGACGGCCAAATTGCAGTACAAACCACGTCTTTCCTCCCCCTCCAATGCCTTTTTCGGGCAGGATTCCGTGTTCGTGATCACAAACGAAGCACGGTTCAATTATGATGCTGCGACTTACGAAACCATTTTCAATGCTTTCTTCTCTGACCCTAATCCGGCTCCCGAGACGCCTGAGTTGAAGGTGGGAGACTTCGTGATTGTGCGCTTGACAAAAGCACCGCAACCACAGTTTGCCGTGATGAAGATTACCAGCATCAAAGATGATGGTGCAGGGGTCAACATTTTCGATGTACTGAGATTTGACTACAAGGTGACGGCCCTACCCTAACCAAGGGAAGCGCCAAAACACAAGATATCAGAGCCATCCCGATGAAGGATGGCTCTATTTCTTTGTGCTATATTGATGATTGATGAGAATCGTCCAACAGGCATACTGGTACGGCAGATACCGATGGCAGGTGATGACGCAGGGCGGGGCCAGGTCGGCCTTCGCAAGAGAACTCGTACGTCAAGTGATACAAGGGCAACCCGTGGGCATTAGCGATGCGATTGTGCCGGTGCAGAAACAGTGGGCAAGGAGCTCAGGGACCGTCACATTCCGGGATGGTGGAGCGGGGAGCCACAACCGGCGTAGCCCTGAGCGAACGGTCTCCATTCGAACGCTTGCGCTTCGGTCCTCCAGGAGCGCCCGGGAGGGCGAGTTGCTGCACAGGCTTTGTCATTTCTGGCAGCCAGGACAATGCCTGGAACTGGGCACCCATCTGGGCATCTCTGCGCTTTATCAAATGAGCGCTGTGCCGACCGGTCGATTTGTGACGATTGAAGGAGCCCCCGAGCTCGCTGCCATCGCTCGGCAATCCTGGACTCGATGTTCTCTAACGGTGGAGCCGGAACTTCTGGAAGGATGGTTTGATGACGTGTTGCCATCCCTGCTGGAAGATGGCTTCCGGCCAGACTATGCGCTTGTGGATGGAAACCATCGCTACGATGCCACGCTGCGGTATGTGCGATGGCTGATGGATGCCTCTCCTGACAGAAGCATGATCGTCCTGGATGACATTTACTGGTCAGCAGACATGAAGCAGGCCTGGGAAGATATTCTGTGCTGGCCGGAAATTGGATTGAGCATTGATCTGTTTCAGTTTGGGGTGTTGCTGTTGATGTCCGACACAAAGCGGGAGCATCTGGTGTGCCGCTGGACATGATACGATCCGTGTCTCGTTGGAGGAAATCCGGCCATGAATGTCCTTTTCTTCATTTTACCTTACCCTCCCCCAATATTGAATAATTTGCAAATATTCTTACATATTATACCAATAAGAAAGCTTTTTACAGAAGCTATATCAAAACAGATCGTCTTTTGCGGCGTACTGGGTCCAGCCTTGTGACAGAGCTTGGATAGACCAGGCAGCTCAGCGATGAAACCATCGTTCATACTGCCAGCCTAGGCCTGTTCTTCGGTTGGCTTGTCTCCTTTTCTTATGAAAATCTTACAAATCCTGCCTCATAATTCATTCCGCTAGCCGAACTCATCCCGTAGATTTGGGATTTAGGGAAAATTTAGGAAAAAATTTCGGATCACGATTCGAAATAGGGTCTGAATTTTTGCCTCCCGAAGCTCCAGGCTTTTTCTTTTTCGTATAAGTGCTATCTTTGCGGGGGTTAAAATCAACTACTTTTTCTATGGCGGCATCTAAATTGGAATATATCTGGCTGGACGGCTATGAGCCTACACAGGGTCTGAGAAGTAAAACAAAAGTCATTCACGATTTCAGCGGTAAGCTGGAAGATTGCCCTATGTGGTCCTTTGACGGCAGTTCTACCCAGCAGGCAGAAGGAAACTCTTCTGATTGCCTTCTCAAGCCCGTTGCGATCTTTCCTGATCCTGACCGGAAAAACGGATACCTGATCATGACGGAGGTCCTGAATGCAGACGGTACACCCCACCCCACCAATGGTCGTGCGACCATTGATGATGATGATAATGATTTTTGGTTCGGGTTCGAGCAGGAATACTTCCTTTGGGATACCAACACCACCAAGCCTCTGGGCTTTCCTGAACATGGATACCCCGGCCCGCAGGGGCCCTATTATTGCTCTGTTGGCGCCTATAATGCCTATGGGCGCGAGATTGTAGAAGAGCATCTGGACCTTTGCCTGGCGGCTGGCCTGAATGTGGAAGGCATCAACGGTGAAGTGGCCGCCGGCCAGTGGGAATTTCAGATCTTCGCCAAAGGAGCCGAGCAGGCCGGCGAT
>CAZLKP010000065.1:1842-4281 GCA_964560095.1 uncultured Bacteroidia bacterium | reverse complement strand
GATCAAATCTGGGTGGCTCGCTACCTGTTGGAAAGAACCGCTGAAAAGTATGGCATCGCCATCAATTGGCACTGTAAGCCCGTAAACGGCGACTGGAACGGCTCAGGGATGCACGCCAACTTCTCCAACAGCCTCCTGCGAGAATCCGGAAAGAAAGAAGACTATGACCGTGTATGCCAGGCATTCGGAACACCTGAGGCCATCAAGGCTCACGTTGATGTGTATGGTGCCGACAACCACATGCGCCTCACAGGGCTTCACGAAACCCAGGCCATCGATAAGTTTAGCTACGGCGTTTCTGACCGGGGAGCTTCTATCCGTATTCCGATCGCTACCGTTGAGAATGGGTACAAAGGCTGGTTGGAAGACCGTCGTCCCAATTCAGCTGCTGATCCGTATAAAGTTGCCGCTCAGATTATCAAAACGGTTAAGCCCGTTTCCTGATCTGAACAAGATATATCAAAAAGAGGTTGTTTCTCCCCTGTAGCTTCTCTTCCTGGTCCTTATACGTTGCCAGGGCTCCTGACCATTTTTTTGCGTCCGCAGGTAGTCTTTTACCGTTTTTTCAGGTCTGCCTCCGGGCTGTTTTGATGGCTTTGATGGTCAACCTTCAAAGAATCCAGGCTTGGTGGCAGAAAATTCGGGCAACGTGACTTCAGCATTGATGCTGTCCATGTCAAGCACATGCGGAGCTGGATTCGGTTTCGCTTTGGGGTCCGGCCTGGGATCAGAAGGCTCCCACATCATGGCGTTGATCTTTGCTCACCTGCTTATGGGTACCCTTCAGAAAATCCCCTGATGAGAAGGAAGTAATGGCCAATTTTTTATGTTAAGGTTTGTCCCTAGTAATTCAGGGTTAGACAAGTCTGGCTGTCTCCGCCGTTGTCATTACTTCCCCATCATTCTGGCTCAAGGTGAGAGGGTATGACCGCCTGCAAAACTGGCCGGACTATGTCAATTCAGACGCTTGATTTTCATAGATTTGCCCTTCATATCACTCTCTATTCACGTGCTATACATGGCCTCTTTTTCTGACAGAATAACCCACTTGTTTGACCAACACAAAGCGCTGATTCATCGTCCAAATGAACCCAAAGAAGCTGGAAACGGCATTTTTACCCGATACAAACATCCCATTCTTACAGCTGCTCACACGCCTGTTTTCTGGCGATATGATCTGGATGAATCCCGAAACCCATACCTCATGGAGCGGCAGGGTATCAATGGGACCTTTAATGCTGGGGCCATTTACCACGACGGGCGTTACCTCATGATGGTGCGCACGGAGGGCTGGGATCGAAAATCTTTTTTTGCTGTAGCAGAAAGCCCGAATGGCATTGATCAGTGGCGCTTTTGGGATCGGCCGATTGTGATGCCAGAGACGAATCGACCGGATGTGAATGTGTATGACATGCGCTTCACGAAGCATGAAGATGGCTGGATTTATGGTGTTTTTTGCACAGAAAGGAAAGACCCTAGTGCGCCCCAATCAGATACTTCTGCCGCCGAGGCTCAGGCCGGCATTGCCCGCACACGCGATTTTCAGACCTGGTACCGGCTGCCTGACCTGAAATCTCGTTCGCCCCAGCAGCGCAATGTGGTGCTCCATCCCGAATTTGTGGAAGGGAAATATGCCTTTTACACCCGTCCCCAGGATGGGTTTATCGGTGTGAGTGGTGGCGGAATTGGATTTGGCGTATGCGATAACATAGAAGCTGCAGTTCTGGAACGAGAAATGGTATTTGATGCACGCTTATATCACACCATCAAAGAGGTGAAAAACGGCCAGGGACCGGCTCCCATTAAAACGGACCATGGATGGCTGCATCTTGCCCACGGGGTGCGAGGCACCGCTGCCGGACTCCGCTATGTTCTATACCTGTTCATGACTGAGCTCCACGAGCCCTGGCGAGTCACGCACGCACCAGCCGGGCACTTCATCGCCCCGCAAGGCATTGAGCGGGTGGGAGAGGTATCTAATGTTGTATTCTCCAACGGCTGGGTGATCAACGAAAAACAGGAAGTATTCATCTACTATGCTTCCTGTGACACCCGCATGCACGTAGCCACCAGCACCCTGGATCAGCTCATGGATTATGTGATCCATACGCCCGAGGATGGATTGCGGTCATCAAGGTCTGTTCAAACACGCCTCAACCTCATTGAGCGCAACCTGGAACTCATGAAATCCATGAATCTCCCCGGGCGCTAACTCCCTATGTACCTGACCTTTGACCCTGGACGTTCGACCATTCATCCATGAACAAGCTTCCCAAACTATCCGTAGATGCCGCAACCCGCTCCGATTGGCAGAGTGAGCTTCATTCTGTGCTGAACTGGTGGGAACACAGCATGGTGGACTATGAAAATGGGGGGTTTTATGGCCGGATAGATTCTAGAAATCGCCTGCACCCTCACGCCGATAAAGGAGTGATCCTC
>CAZLKP010000065.1:0-1832 GCA_964560095.1 uncultured Bacteroidia bacterium | reverse complement strand
CACGGCAGTATGGGAGATCCTCCTACGAATCTCTCGCCAATCGTGCGTTCGAATATCTTGACACGTATTTTCGGGATAAAGATTATGGAGGGTTGTTTTGGATGCTTGAGGCGCAAGGGCGTGTGGTGGCAGACAAAAAGCAGGTGTATGCCCAGGCATTTGGCATCTATTCCCTTACCGAATACTACCGGGTAACCTTTGACCAGCAGGTACTAA
This sequence comes from uncultured Bacteroidia bacterium, assembly GCA_964560095.1. Lineage (GTDB taxonomy): Bacteria > Bacteroidota > Bacteroidia > J057 > J057 > JANQTF01. The sequence continues at coordinate 1,616 of CAZLKP010000065.1, read as the reverse complement.
AATGGGCTCTGGAAATATTTGAGCTCCTGGACCAACATAGTCGGGATGCAGAACACGGTGGGTACCTTGAGGCCTTTAGTCGTGATTGGACAATTCTTTCAGATCAGCGCCTCAGTAACAAAGATCGAAACGAGGCAAAAACGATGAACACGCACCTGCATATTATGGAGGCCTATACCAACCTGTATCGGGTGTCTCCTTTTGCTCTATTAAAAGCGCGCATTCGGGAGCTGATCCATCTTTTCCTCGAAAAATTCCTTCATCCCGACACCTGGCATCTCACCCTGTTTTTTACCGCAGCCTGGGAGCCACGATCGGAAGAGATTTCTTATGGGCATGATATTGAAGCTAGTTGGCTCACGTGTGAGGCAGCCAAAGTGATCAAAGATCAGGACCTCATCTCTCGCTGCGAAACCGCAGCATTACACATCGCAAGAGCTACACTGGAAGGGCAGGAACCTGATGGCGGGCTGGTCAATGAAGGAAGCCCGATTGGATTCACGAACAACGATAAAGACTGGTGGCCACAGTTTGAAGCCATGGTCGGCTGGGTTAATGCCTGGCAGATTTCTCAGGATGATACGTTTCGAGAAGCTGCTCTCAATGCCTGGGATTTTACTTACCACCATCACAAGGACCAGGAGAATGGAGAATGGCACTGGAGCCTCGACCGGGATGGAAAACCCAATTTCAAAGAAGACAAAGCGGGTCCATGGAAAACGCCCTACCACATCGTAAGGGCCCTTGACGAGGTACAGAAACGAAGCATGATCTTCCCGAATCAATCACATTCCTCCCCGGAAAACATCCGAACATGATGCCTGTTTTACGCCTGATCACCATTGCCCTCCTATTGGGTGCCTGTGACAAAGAGCCCGCGAAGCGCTTCGAATTTCAAGGGCCTGCCCAAGGCACTTCCTATCACTTTTCCTGCTGGGGTGAAAGGGCAGGAAGCATTACGCAGCCGGGCATCGACTCGATTCTGAACCACGTCAATGAATCTCTTTCAACTTATCAACACGCCTCCACCATCAATCTCTTCAACGAAGGGGATGTGATGCGCACCCATGACACCCTGTTTGCTTCGATGCTTCGCAGGGCGCGGGATCTGGCCCGGGCGACGGAGGGTGCTTTTGATCCGACCGTGATGCCGCTGGTGCGTGCCTGGGGATTTGGACCGGAAAATGAACTGGTGCCACAAACCGACAACATCGATTCGCTTCGTCAGCTGGTGGGGATGGATAACATAACCATGACCAGGACCGGGGAAATTTTTCTCGTGGAAAAAACACATCCTGGCGTTCAGTTGGATTTCAATGCCATTGCCCAGGGATATACCGTGGACCTCATGGCTGCCTATTTTGAGCAATGCGGGGTGCACAATTACCTTATCGAGCTCGGTGGTGAAGCGATAGCCAAAGGGGAGAATCACCTCGGGAAGCCATGGACCCTCGGCATCGAAAAACCCGTAGATCTTGTCGGTATATCAGACATTGCGGCCTACCTCGACGTGAGCGGCAGGGCCATTGCTACCTCCGGGAATTACCGGAAGTTTTACGAAAAGGGCGGGGTGCGGTATTCGCATACCATTGACCCAACAACCGGCCGACCCGTGA
>CAZLKP010000064.1:13030-15455 GCA_964560095.1 uncultured Bacteroidia bacterium | reverse complement strand
TGGGTCGGTCCTTTGACGTGGTGAACAACACCGGCACCTGGGCAAGTGCTGCCCTGTTCAGATATGCAGACCGTGATGTCTCTCTGACACTTGGGAACACATTCGTGGGTGAAAACTTCAATGCCGAAGCCGGTTTTGTGCCTTCTGTGAATGTGTATCCCGGTGTATCGAACTACTTCGGCCGTGCCGGCTACAATTTCTACCCGGAGAATGAGGCCATTGTGATCATGACGCCCACCGTCAATGCGGAGATCAGCCATACACCCGATGGGACCATCACGGACCGAACGACCTCTTTCCGCTATCAGATCCGATTCCTGAACACCTCCGAATTTTCCGTTCGCTACAACCGGGTGTATCAGTTGCTAACGCTGGGATTCAACCCTACAGGACAGGAGCAGTACGATCGATTTGAGGAAGGGGACGAATTTCATTGGTCCGCCTTTTCTGCTTCTTATCGCAGCAATACGCGCAGATTATTCAACTTCAATCTTTCCACCACCTACGGGGGCTTTTATAACGGACAAAACCTGAACATCAGCGGTCGGTTCAATTTCCGCTTTCAGCCCTTCGGCAACATTTCCCTGCTGGTTGATTACAACGACCTGCGTCTACCGGATAATTATGGTAAGGAAAAGCTCTTCCTCATCGGTCCACGCCTGGACCTGACGCTTACTGACGCCATTTTCCTGACAGGATACCTCCAATACAACAACCTGTTGGACAATGTAAATCTCAATGCCCGCTTTCAGTGGCGCTACAATCCGGCATCAGACTTTTTCATTGTTTACACCGAAAACTACTTCCCAGAAGATTTTGGCAGCAAAAACCGGGCATTGGTCTTTAAGCTCACCTATTGGCTAAATGTGTGAGAGGCGAACAAAATCAAAACGCGAAGGCCACATTTTTTAAGGCACGGTTTGAAAAAACTCCTTCACTCGCCAACGTTGGTTTTTGAGAGCCTGACTGCATCAGATTTCCTCGAAATAGCTCGCTATTCCTCGAAAACCTTCTTTGTCATAACCTCAAAACCCGGCCGTTGTCAAGCAAATACCATTGTCCAAACCGTGCCTAGCGACCTTCGCGTCTTTGTCTTTCTGTCTAAGCGATTTCCGAACGAACAGCAATCATTCTCCGATCAAGCCCTGCCCCTCCATCCAGGGCGCACCAGCTTCCGTCAATTCTTCTTCCAGCGCTGGCAGGACTTCCTCTACCAACCCCGTGAGGTCGGTCTTGATACCTTCCAGCAATTGGATGCCCATCTGCAGGGTCTGCTTGTGAAGTTCCGTCGGACCATAGGTAGTACCGAGGCCCCGATATCCGGCAGAGAGACCACTTCGGGGAGTTGGAGCTGTCCGCTCGCCGATTTCGTTCCGGACTGAGCGCCCATTGAGTCGGGCATCCAGATCTACCACCTGTTGCTTCGCCTCGTAAATCCGGGTCACCAACTCCGGGTTGTCCTGCGTCGTGCGTCCCAGGGCGGTGTACATCGCTTTGACCTTGTCCATGCTCCTTTCAAGCACCTTAGCGGTGGCCGTGATGTCCTGGCTAAAGGCATGGACCTCGTCGCGGAACGCAGCCACCTCTTCCGCGGAAGCTCCTTCCAGCGCTCCTTCGCGCAGGGGCACCACCTCAAATTCCTTCGGCTCGGTCAGCTGGGTCATCACCCCATCTACCATGTTGGACATGGTTACTGTGTAGGTTCCAGGCGATACCATGTAACCAAGGCCACCGGAAAGCCCTTCATCCCGGCCATCTTCCAGCTCAATGCCGCTCTGAGAGGCATAGCGGAGGTTCCAATCCACTCTGTGAATGCCAGACTGATTCTTTCCCGAAATACGGTTCACGACGTTTCCGTCTTCATCCTTGATCGTGAAGATGATCTGAGGAGATTCCTGACGGGTTTCTACTTCCAGCGCCTCCCAACCTGGGAACGGAATGTCTTCCTCGTTTTTCACCAGCTCTTTTTCACGTTCTTTTCGGGCGTCAGCCAGTGTTTCAATGCCTTCTTTGAGATAGTAGGTAAATACTGCGCCAAAGGGCGGATTATCGGCCACATACCGGGCCTGCCCCTGAGATCCCACAGCAGAACGGGGATTGTACCAGAGCGCATCTTTGATGTCGAACACCACGGCATCCTGCTCCAGGGTTTCCTCAGAAATCTCTCGGAGCGGGGAATAATCATCCAGCACAAAGAAGCTGCGGCCGAAGGAAGCAGCCACCAAATCATTTTCCCGACGCTGAATCGTCAGATCCCGGAATGAAATTGTGGGAGATCCGCTGAGCTTGATCCATTTTCCTCCGCCATCAAGGGTGAAGTAGAGGCCAAACTCGGTCGCCGCAAACAGCAGATCCGGATTTATGTGGTCCTGCACCATCCGCCACACGAGCGTTCCATCCGGGATGTTGCCACTGATGGAGGTCC
>CAZLKP010000064.1:12466-13020 GCA_964560095.1 uncultured Bacteroidia bacterium | reverse complement strand
AAGATTCTTTCTGGTAAATCATACACCTCTCCCAGCATGATTTTTTGCCAGCTCTGCCCACCGTCTTCGGTGACCTGCACGATGCCATCATCGGTTCCGGCATAGATCAGGTTTTCGTCGAGTGGTGACTCCCCGAGAGATGTGATGGTATTGTAATTCGACATGGCATTCACATCCCAGGCATTGTCCCAGCTTTGGCTGCCGCCCATGATCGGCAGGGTGATTCGTTCTTCATCCCTGGTGAGGTCTTCGGAAATGGCTTTCCAGCTATCGCCGCGATTGTCGGAGCGCCAGACTCGGCTGGAGGCGAAATACACCCGCGCCGGATCAAAAGAACTCACCACAATCGGCGCATCCCAGTTGAACCGCTCAGGTCCTTCGCCTGGCCCAGGCTGTGGCTGCACAGATACCTGCTCTCCGGTAATCTGATCGATTCGATAGAGTCCGCCCTGCTGCGTTTCCGCATAGGTAATGTTGGGATTACCCGGCTCAATGGCAGACTGATGCCCGTCGGCACCCAGGGTTTTCCACCAGTCGGCATTGATAATGCCGAG
>CAZLKP010000064.1:0-12456 GCA_964560095.1 uncultured Bacteroidia bacterium | reverse complement strand
TGTCCGTGCGGGAGGGCCCGCCATGGGAGCCATTGTCCTGGGTTCCGCCGTAAATGTTGTAAAACGGCTCGGAATCATCGACTGCCAGTTTGTAATACTGGGTGATAGGCATGTTGTTGATGAATCGCCAGTTATCGCCCAGGTCCAAGCTTTCGTACAGGCCACCATCGGTGCCGACGAGCAGATAATTGGGGTCATCGTCTTTGAAGGCGATGGCGTGACTGTCAGAGTGCAGGCCACGCATATTGATGGTGCGATAGGTCTTAAAATGGTCATCCGACACGCGCATGTAGTTGTTCATCAGGTAGAGGCGCCCTTCCTGGTTGGGCGAGGCGTAGAGTTCCTGATAGTAGTGTGGCCCGGTGCCGCCCGATACAGCATCCGACTGTTTGGCCCAGGTTTCTCCCTGGTTGTCGGACATATAGACCCCCCCTTTGGTGCGAATCAATTCGATGGCGGCATAGATGCGATCCGGATTGTGCGGAGAGATCGCCAGGCCGATTTTGCCTTTGTTTACGCCGGGGATGCCACTTGTGAGTTTCTTCCAGGTGCGACCACCGTCGGTGCTCTTGTGGATGCCGGAGCCAGGGCCACCGCCCATATAGGCGGCCACGGTGCGATGCCGGTCCCAGGTGGCTGCGTAGAGCAGATCGGGATTTCGCGGATCGATGGCGATGTCCGTGACGCCGGTCCATTCGTCGTTGCCGAGGGTTTTGGTCCAGGTTTGACCACCGTCAGTGCTCATGTAGAGGCCGCGTTCGCCGCCGCTGTTCCACAGCGGCCCCTGCACCGCCACCCAGATCACATCGGAATTGTCGGGGTGAACGATGATTTTGGAGATGTGTTCGGATTCCTTCAGCCCCATATTGGTCCAGGAACCCCCATCATCGGTACTTTTATAGATTCCGTCACCATAGCCGACGTGGCGGCCACCGACATTTTCGCCAGTCCCGACCCAGATGGTGTGCGGGTTGGAGGGATCGATGGTGACACAGCCGATGGAATAAATCGGTTGGCTGTCAAAGATGGGCGTCCAGGTAATGCCAGCATTGGCGGTTTTCCAGACACCACCGGATCCTACGGCGACATACCACACATGTTGATTTTCAGGATGAAAGGCGATATCGGCAATGCGCCCGGAAGTAAAGGCCGGACCGACATTCCGCAGGGTGAGCCCACTAAACGTGGACTCGGTCACGGAATCCTCCTGGGCAAATGCAAGGCCCAGGGGAAACAACAGAAGCAGGGTGATAAGTTTTTTCATACAATGATTGAGTTGATGCGTTGTGTGGCAAAGATAACAAGATGAGGGGAGATAGTTTTGGGGTTCCCCGATGAATCGGGATCTGCGTCTGGCAAAGAAGATTTTCGAGAAATTCTTGCCAGCCAGGATTTCGAGGAAATCGGCTGAAGCCAAGCAGAAGATAAGCCTGAGAAATCCTGATCGAACAAACAGTGGAGCCCTTTCGCCTGGATAGGGAAATTGAGGGAACGCTTACGTCCTTTGAGATCGTCAAGAACCAAAAAACTCTTTGGGCATTCGGGCTTTGTGTTCAAGGTATTACAACTGGGTCAGCCCTCACCGTCGATGAATTCGATGCCCGGATACACCCCAAGCTCGCCCGAAAGATCGTGGAGTTTTTCACGACCCGGCAGCGAACCCAAACGGGGCGCAGCTCATTTTCGTCAGCCATGGGCCGGGTGGATAATGCAGAGGTGAGAAGTAGGAACCGAAGTTCCCTCACTCCCCCAACTCCAGCCTCGCTTCCTTCTGTACAGCCCGCAAAATCGCGAGCGGCTCCATCGGTACCACCATGCCTTCGATCACAAAGCTGCTGGTGCGGCCGTTGATGTGGCGAAAAAGCCATTCGACCACAACCTGCAGCGGGTCGTCGGGTCCGAAGGCGAGGAACAGTTTGATGTTGTCGCGGAAGCCAGTAGAAATCCGTGGTAGGTAGTCGTCGCGCGAGATGATGTGGGCGGCTGTGCCGGGAATGTTGATCTTGTCGCCTTCGTAAATCATGGCGCTGTTGAAGAGCTGGAATTTCAGCGTCTTGTCGCTTGTCATGATGTCAATGGCCATTCCCTCCGAGACATATCGTTGCGGATGTGTGGACTCAGACTCCTGGTCGCCAACTTTCTCCAGGTGCTGTTTCACCTTTGCTGCCAGTTCCTCCAGCTCCTGAAATCGCTCCTTGGCCATGTCAGTTATGCCCTCATCGTCGAGGTGGGCGAAGTTATCAGGGTGAAATTTCTTGCGGGCGGCTTTGAGTGCTGCAGCAAAGGATTCTTCGCTGAGCTTGTCCAGGTTTGTGCCTAGCCATTTGCGGATTTTGTCGAGGTCTTGCTGGGTGAGGCGTGAAGGCATAGGGGAATGGAGGTGTAGAGGTCTGGAGGAGATTCTGATTTATAGAATCAGGCGCAAAATAGGGAATTTGGATCAGTTGGTTTCTCACAAACGCCACGATGATCTGGATGTTTTTTCCCTGGTGTCCTTTCGCCAGCCAGCCTCAGGAGGGAGAGAACTTCACCTTATGGGACTCGGACCACAATCCACGACTGATCCCGGATCTTTAACACATAAACTCCCTCGACCGCGATGGGTCGCCAGCTCGCTTCTCCGGCGTCATTTAGACGAATCATCTCTTCATCCACCATGTTCCCCTGCACATCCCACAGCTCTACTCGGATCTCTCTTGCCGCCCAGGCAGGCTGCCGAATCGTGATCATCTCCGAAGAAGGATTCGGAAAAACTGATGGCGTGGCCTGCCAATCTTCAATGCTCACAAAGGTAGAGGGCACCAGTCGGATATCATCCAGATAGAGATGCTGCCCGTTGCGACCCAGGGTGCGAAAACGCAGCTGAAGATGGGTGCTCGCCGCAAAATCGCTCAGATCCACCACCACCTCCTCCCAGTCTTCAGTAGCAGGCACAAAGGCCATACTATTCAGCGTACCACCTACGGTTGCCAGGGCATTGCCCGTGCGGAAAAACACCGGCAGCCAGGGGGCGCCACAGGTGTCCGATACGTCGATTCGGAGTTCATCCACGTCGGAAGGGCTACCGTTCCGTCGCTGATAGGCATAGCGAAACCGAAGTTCGCGAGGCTGATCAGACATCTCAATAGGAGGAGAAATCAGCGCATCCCAGTCACCACAGGAAGGCGAGTCAAAATGTGGCATGAGTACGGATGCCTGCCCATCTATCGCAGCAGTTTCCGTTCTGCTCCAACCACCCTGGCCATTTTCGTCGCGGACCTGCCAGCCTGGTGGAGGAAAAAGAGGGGATTCGAAACCCTGATTCAGATCCTCCGCCTTGACGGCAGCTGATATGTTGACAGCCGTACTCATGGTCAGCGTGTCGCTACCGGCAGCATTGTGAGTGACCAGCGTGACGGGATAGGTACCGGGCTGGGCATACTGCACAGTCACGGCAGAAGCGAATGAGGCCGCAGGAACCCCCCCGGGAAATTGCCATTCGAAACCATCGGCACATCCGTCCACCATTTCTTGAAACTGCACCTTCCCATTGAGGCAGGTGGCAAACACATCCTGGGAAAAGGCGGTACGAGGCCGGTTGAGGAGAAGTGTATCGGCACAGCCAGTAGTGATCAGGTTGAGCGGGTCCACGAGGCTGGATCTGGCTCCGAAGAGAAAAAAATGCATGCGTGCAGCCTGGCCATGGGTGAAGGCATTCATACAGGCATCGTCGGTGTAGTTGAGGTAGTTGAATGCCGGATCCGGGGTGTCGCAAGGGCGATCGGCACAACTGTTGCCGGCTTCTGTGGGGCAACCATAAGTGGGGTTCTGCTGAGATGGGGTATCGCATACTTTGTCCCCGTTACTAAGGCAGTTGTCGATGGATGCACCAGAACAGATTCCTTCAGGTTCAAAGGGGTGAAACAGTCCCAGGTAATGACCGATTTCATGGGTAAGGGTGCGCCCGCCGTCGAACGGAGCCGTGGCTGTTCCTTTCGTGCCGACATACCGATGATCGATCACGACGCCTTGTGGTAGTCCGTTGGGAAGGGTAGGGTAGGAGGCGTAGGCGAGAATGTCCTGAGGAGGGTCCTGTCCGGTGGGGTCAATCAAGGAAATAGACTCCACGATCCAGATATTGAGGTAGCGCTGGTCGTCCCAGGACGAGAGGGCTTTGAGTTGATCTTCTTCAATGGTTTTGTGGAGACCGAGTGTGGAATGGATCCGCACGATCCCGGAGGTGGAGTCGCCCTGGGGGTTTTTGCCTGCCAGGCAAAACTGGATGCGGGTATCTGCTCCGGGCCCGGCTCCGGGCGTGTTGTCCTCTCGCCGGTAGTCTTCATTTAAAACCCGGAGTTGGCTGTGAATCTGGCCATCCGAAATATTGGCAGCAGCATTGGCATAAATCACATGCACCACAACCGGCACGATGAAGACCTCACAGCTGTTGCGGTTCAGGCTGATCCCAGGGTGCCTGAGCCATTGTTCATAGGCGCTTTTTTCCTGAGCCAGACGAGTTTGGGAGATCGCAGGTTCCTGATTGATATGCCTGGAAAGAAGCTGGCTAAATCCACAGGTCTGTGTCCGTGCCGATTGTCTCACACCAAGGGTGAGCATGACCAAAACCACGGAGATTCTCCATCGTGACATGCTTATTCATCCTGAAATTCACAATTCTACCTGTAATGATAGCGAATCTTCGTATTTCTATTGACTCCAGATCGTACCATCTGCCAATTCAAAGCCGACGACTCCCAGTTCAAGTGAAAAGTAACACTTCCTGATGAATCTGGGATCATCGAATGTGGGGAGGAATGCTGAGGTAAATGTTCTGATTTCCCTAAAGGTTTTTCCATTCAGCTCCACGTCTTCTGTCAGGGAAGCCGTCTCCACATGAGGGACTTGTGCCTGGATCTGGTCAGTATTATAGGCGATTGTCAGGGTAGAAAAGAGGGAGTCGGTGGGATCTTCTGGGGTATTTCTGGCAAGATCGGTTTCCAGCAAAAACTCGAAGACCATTTGGTTGTTGTCGTCATTGAGTTGGAAATAGAAGAACTCATTCTGATAAGAGGCACAACAAACCCCACATCGGTAAGTAAACTCGCAGTCGTAGGTTTCCTCGCTAACCGACTGAATCGGGTCTTGATAGGTGAGCACCAAGGTGTCTCCATTGGCCGAGGTGTAGGTATGGCCTACAAATCTTCTGAATCTCAGGTTGCTTAAGGCCTCATTAGACAGATCAAACTGTCCATAGTCAGGTTTTTCACAGGGAGGACAGCAGGCACTCAGCAACATCAAGAGGCTGAGGAAGGAGAGAATTACTATTCGGAAAGGATTCATCTTGTTCAGATTGATTGGCACACTAATAAGATGTTGCTCCGGGACGGGAACTCTCGATTCTTCAAAGGTAGCAGGAATCTTTGTTTGTGTTTCAGATAGATAAGGTTGAATCGCGATGTGAAGCTGCTTCGTCGTCTTGTCTTCCCCGAAAAAAGGGCTACATTGAAGAAGAATTATTCAGTTATCTATTTATTTGAATACGTGAATAGTAGATTTGATATCGACTTTCTGGAATCTTCGACAGAGCTGCTCCGGGCCATGGCCCACCCTATTCGGCTGGCCATCATCGACCTGTTGAAGGAAGGTACCAAGCTATCGGTCACAGAGATTCATGAAAGCCTGGATATCGAACAGGCGGTTGCCTCTCACCACCTTCGAATTCTCAAAGACAAAAATGTGCTGAATTCACGTCGGAAAGGGAAAAATACCTTCTATTCCCTTCGCCATCTAGGATTCAGTGATATTGTCAAAAGCCTGGAGACCCTCATCGTCTGATCCGGCTGATTTCTACAGCAACTTCCCGGTCTGCGATTCGTTTCATCATCAGGTACTGCTTTTCCGATTTCTCTCTTATGATCAAATCTTCCATCAAATATCTGGATCCCGCCGTCGTATCCAGGCTGCAAAATATCGAGATCAAAGCCAAGATGATCGTCGAAGGATTCATTACGGGCATGCACAAGAGCCCGTATCATGGGTTTTCGGTCGAATTTGCAGAACATAGACCCTACAATGTCGGTGAACCCCTAAAAAACATTGACTGGAAGGTTTATGGGAAAACAGATAAGCTTTTCACCAAGCGCTACGAAGAGGAAACTAACCTGCGTTGTCAGGTCGTGCTGGATATCAGTGATTCGATGCGGTACCCTGAAAAAGGAATTTCCAAGCTGGAATATGGGGGATTTCTGGCCGCAGCGCTGCAATATCTGATGATGAACCAGCGAGATGCAGCTGGGCTCACGCTGTTTGACGATGAGATCCGCTTTTACGCCCCGCCAAAATCCAAATTTTCTTGGCTGGTACCCATGTATCAGGAATTGGAGCGGGTGCTGGCCGATAGGGAGCGGTTTACTCACAAAACGGCTACAGCCAAAGTACTGCATCAGGTAGCCAAAAAATTCCACCGACGTTCTCTGGTTGTGCTGATCACGGATTTGTTTCACCCGGGAGAATCATCGCAGGAGATGTTCAAGGCATTGCAGCATCTTCGCCATGAGAAGCACGAGATCCTGGTGTTTCACCTGCTTGACCAGAAAACGGAAGATAAATTCGACTTTCCTAATCGGCCCACGATTCTTCGGGACCTCGAAACGGGCGAGAAACTCGAGGTGATGCCCAACGAAATTCGGAAGCAGTATCAGGAGCAGATGTCGGCTTTCAGAAAGCAGTTCAAGCAGCGATGCCATGAGTACTCCATCGATTTCATTGAGGTCGACATTGCTCAGAATTATGAAAAAACGCTAACAGATTATCTGGTCAAGAGACGGAAGGTGAAATAGGAAAGGGTGCCATTTAGCTGCATAGGTCTCGATTTGCCGCTGATAGCCGTTCAAATTTCTGAAGGCGAGTTCTCGCATACTGTAGGCAAAGGACGATATGGGATACTCAGTGGTCACCTGATCTTTGAGGGCTACCCACCAACGGTCAGCGTCATCGGTGTAAAGATATAATGAGCCGGTAGATACAGGATATGGCTGCTGCTGTTGGGATATCCTGGTGACCAGCATGATTCGCACCTCATCCCGAATCATTGATGCCCAGCCTACAGCCTAGCTCCGGCAAATGGTCCTGAATGTCAAATCCCAGGATTTTCTGATACCGTTCGATAACCTGGCCCAGGTTTTGGGTTTCGATCATGGGGTTCAGCCGGGGGAGGTTCACGGAGCAGTTTGTGAAGAGTAGGTAGAAGGGTGGGCGGGAGCAACAGGAGTGAAAAATTCTTTAACCAAAAGGCCCAGAAGAGAAAGGACAAGAATCAGACCACCGATGATGGGCGTCCACTTATTGAATTGGCGACGGTATTGGCGCTCTTTATGGAGCCGTTCTGCCATCCATGCGGCATCTTCAGGGTCAATGTCTTCTTCGGCCACGGGAGGCAGGGTGCTCATTTCCTGCATCAATTCCCGAACTCGGGGAGCGAACATGGCCAGGGTGCGTAATTTGACGCCCCCTACAGCCAGCGACTCGAGTGGGGCAATGGCCACATAGTGTTCATCCTGCATCACAAACGGAATCCCCTCTTCGTCTAGCCGGGCTTTGAGGACCGCCAGTGTAGCGTCATGGGGATACAGGTGTGTGGAAATGGTTATGAAGGCTTTGGAATCCATACATGTTATTTTACCAAATAAAATAAGAAAAAAACAGGGCCACCGTAGTGGGGACCCTGAACCATAAAGACTAGCTTCTTGAGGAAAGCTGGCCTAGCCTTTGATAAGGCTTCTGGCAATAACGATGCGCTGAATCTCAGAAGTTCCTTCATAGATCTCTGTGATTTTGGCATCCCGCAAGAAGCGCTCAACGTGATACTCCTTGACATATCCATTTCCGCCGTGAATCTGAATGGCTTCATCGGCGCATTTCATGGCGGTTTTGGATGCATAAAGTTTGGCAGCTGCGGCAGAGCGAGCATAGTCCATGCCGTTGTCTTTTTCCCAGGCAGATTTCATGACCATCCAGCGAGCGGCCTCAATCTCCGTGGCCATATCTGCTAATTTGAACTGGATGGCCTGGTGATTGATAATTTCGGTGCCAAAAGCTTTGCGGATTTTGGCATACTCCAGGGCTACCTGAAGCGAACCGGAAGCGATCCCGAGTGCCTGTGAGGCAATGCCGATGCGGCCACCGTTGAGGGTGCTCATGGCAAATTTGAAGCCGAACCCATCTTCTCCGATGCGGTTTTCTTTCGGCACTTGCACATCGTTGAAGTTCAGCGAATGTGTATCTGATCCGCGGATGCCCATTTTCTGCTCTTTGGGTCCCAGCTCAAAACCTTCGGATTCGCGATCCACAATCAGACAGTTGATGCCCTTATGTGCTTTGTCGGCATCGGTCTGAGCCATGACGAGGTACATATCGGCGATTCCGGCATTGGTGATCCAGTTTTTGGTTCCATTGAGGAGATAATGATCTCCCATATCGATGGCAGTTGTTTTCTGACGGGTGGCATCACTACCGGCTTCGGGTTCACTCAGGCAGAATGCCCCGATGATTTCACCGGAGGCAAGGCGGGGAAGATATTTCTGCTTCTGCGCTTCAGAACCGTATGTTTCCAAACCCCAGCATACGAGGGAGTTATTTACAGATATGATCACGGCTGCAGAGGCATCCCATTTGGCGATTTCCTCCATGGCCAGCACGTAGGATACGGTATCCATTCCGCCGCCGCCATATTCTTCGCTTACCATCATGCCCATAAAGCCAAGTTCGCCCATTCTGTTGAGCAGATCTCGCGGGAAATACTGCTTTTCATCTCGATCAATGACGCCGGGCTTGAGCTCGCTTTCTGCAAACTCCCGGGCCATGTCACGGATCATCTGATGCTCCTCTGTGAGTTGGAAACTCATTCCGTTCAGGGCTAAATCGGCTGATGAGGCAATGGACTCCATAAGTCAATGTTGTTTTTCGAATATTCCAGATACAAATGTATCAATTTTTACGATTATTAGGAAAAAAGGCTTACGAAATTCGCTTTCTTTCCATGTAAGATACCGTGCTTTCTGTGTGGTTATTCCGGAATTATTCCGTTTGATGGCTGCGAAACGCCCACCAGTCGTGGTGGGAAATGCTATGAAATACGCTGGCAGCGTCGGTTAGGTTACTCCTCACCTGTACATGATACCGGTCGAAAAGACCTGCTTCCAGATAGTGAATGTCCGTGCCAGCCTCTTGCCAGATCCAGGCAAATCCGCCATAGTCGCCAGCCCAGGCCAGAGAGGCGGGTGGTTCAGGCGGAGAATCCTGCAGATACCGCTGATACAAACGTAGGTACGAGATACTGTCAGCGACGTAATCATGTACCACCACGGCCAGATACCCTTCCTCATTGGTAGCTACAATCCTAGCCCGGGAGACGGGTTTTCCTCCCATGTACAAGGTCGAGGAAGATTGCTCTTTGAGATGGAATGTATGTGGCACAATAGATGACAAAAAGGACTCTATCTTTTCCGGGGAAATCGGATTACCATGCTGCCTGGAAAGGCGCGCATTCAGTTCAGCCAGAGAGGTAGGAGATGAAAATCTCTCGTCGCCTCCCTCAGGCAGGCAAGCGCTGACAAGCAGCGCCATGATCAGAATAAACCCTGATACTCTCACATTGCGAAGATAATAAGGAAGCGCAGGATTTTCCAGCGGTGAATGCCTGCCTCAGGGTGAATAGCGAAACGCGGATGATGGTGGCGGATCAATGGGCTCAATGCGAAAAATGTGGATGGTCGTTGATACCTGCCAGCGGTCCAAAAAGACCAGTTTTCTCAGCTCTTGGTCCTGATTGATCCACAGGAAGACTGATTCATAGGAGAGCCCTCTACCGGATAAGTCTAGTTTGAGCCTGTCGCAGATTTCGCCGTTGTGGTCTTGTTGTCCATGATGCTTGACAGACACTGGCCGCCTGGCCAGTACGTCGATGATTTCTGATGGAGAAAATGCATCCGGATTCATTTCCTCGCTGATAAGAACCCGACGCTCCTCTACGGCGTATTCCCACAGGGTGTCTCCGTTGTAAAACCAAGAAACAGATGGCAAAAATGCAGCAAATTGCCCTTTGCTGTAAATCATAGATGCTTTTTCGGGGGAACTCCGCATCATGGGGCTGTGTCGTTCGAAGGAAAAGATAACCCGGTAGTGAGCATCCCTGGGATATTTGTCCTGGGCGTCTTCCCAAATGCCAGCACCTAGTCCACGCTGGGCAAAGGTCGGAAGGAAGCACAGGCTGGACAACATCAGGAGCAAGTAAGAACGAACAGACAACATATGTAGGTTTCGTTTTTGGTTAAAATACGAAGCCCCGCTGGATTTAAACAAAGAAATGTTCGTTTCGCCGAAATACTTCCTTTCTCTTGACAGCGTTGCCATAGTATCTCATCTATTCCTATCAATATGAAACTTGTGAATGGGTCGGTTTGTATGCTATTACTCGGAACACTGAGTGTGGCTGGTTGTGAGGAAATCAATATCTGTGACCCTACAGCTCTGTCTATCAGCGTTGAAAAGGTAAGTGGAAGCTCACTCCGTTTGGACGGATTTTATTACGAGCGGCCTGATGCTCAGGAAGATAATCCGGCGGTGGAATATTTTGTGCTGTATGAAGATGGCATCATGTTGTATGCCTTTCGGGAATTTTATGAGGAGCTGGAGGAAGAATTTGCGACACTGGCCTCAAATGGGGCTACCTATGGTCAGGATTGTCGGCAATGCTGGGGAGCTTTTCAGGTGTCGGGTGACGAAATTACGCTGGAACAATGGACGGAGGCTGTATGCTCACAGCCTGTATGGCGCCGAAGGGGAAAGATTCTGGACGACACCACATTTGTCATGATCTCTTATGTCATTTCCGAAGATGGGGTAGAAACGGCACCGGTGAGCATATCGGATACATTTTCATTTCAGTCGGCTGCTTCCCTTCCGGACCCGGTGCATCAGATGGTGAGGTAGGTCGCGAGTCGAAGGTGGAAGGGTGCTGAATGAACGTTGCTGTAGTGACAGCTATCGTTTTTGAAGTTGGCGTATAAATCCTTTTGATGCCCCACAACCATTTACACATAAAAAATGACCAAATGACACCACACAGGCCGATGACGGCCTGAAAAGAAATAGGTTGAATCTCTCGCACCTACGGGTCCGAACCTGTTCAATGAAACGTCCTCTTCTCCGGATCTGCAAACCTATCCTTTCGTTCTTTTCTCCGGGCTAAAGACGTGTCTCCGAGCAGTGTTTTGTGCACGAGGACCAGGATATAGCCGCTCTCCTGTCTGGGGAGCGGTTTTTTTGTCAGGAAGAGGTATGAGAAGATGTGTTTGGAATGTTGGAAAGGAGCTGGTATGAGATCCAGGGCTGCTGCCAACTGGTCTTTTCTCGTCCGCTGAAGGACATCCAGGACGAATACCTGCATGGAGTTGTGATTGTCCATCGCCTGATGTGGAAACGGAGTTCATCATTGTCAGAAAAAGAGGGAAGAATTAATCCATCAACTATTTACTAATTTTATTGGCTATCCTTATTTCAGCATTTAGTATTTTATTAACCTATTTATATACAAGTAGTTAAAGTGTAATTTTTCCGTATTGCCGAAAAATAGTCGTCTTTTCCGATCGGTTTTCGTCATGGGAACTGACCAGGAGACATCCTTTTAACAGGAGGATAAACATTTATCCGATTACTTTTCGGTTTTATACCAGATAAATATATGTAATTTATTGATAATTAGTATTTTATGATATTGGTTATATATCGTCGTCCTAATTAGATTGACACGATTCTCATATTGGGATCGTAAGCAAATACAGATCAACCACCTTAAGCTCAATTCATATGTATCCAACAGCTAGTGAACTCCAGCCCTCATACAGACCCATTCTAATCCCAGCATTTTGGCTTCGCTTTTTTTCGAAACGTATCAAGGAAGTTAAGCAAGACAGGATGATCGGGAAAAAAGGCATCGTTACCAAGACCGTGCGGCCCGGCTATTTAACGGGACGGATAGAAGTCGAAGGCATATCATACTCCGCCCTTTGCAAAACCAAAGAATTGAAGCCTGGCTGTGAGGTGGAAATTATTCGCGCCCACTTGAATAGCTACGAGGTGAGGCAAGCGTATTGAGAAATCTGATTCCTTTACCCGTTTCACAACATAAACCTACAATCATGTTTTTGTCCAACAATCTTCTCCTCTACATCAGTACAGGGGCCTTGCAGACTTTTATTTTTTTTCTGTTGGTCACCATTCGGCCTGGCTTTGTGCCTGCCCCTCCGCAGCGACCTGCTTTCGACAAGCTCAACGGTTCCTTGCTATCATGGCAAACAGAGAACAAAGAGGCGATTCCCGATCCTGAACGAATGCACAATTGGATGGCCCTGCTGGAAGAAGCGGACAGCACAGCCTGGAAAGACGAGCACTATTTCATATAAGTTGTACCACTAACGC
>CAZLKP010000063.1:12181-15472 GCA_964560095.1 uncultured Bacteroidia bacterium | reverse complement strand
AGTCCCCGCCTGGATAGTGAGGGTATCACCGTTATCCACACGCACATAACCGTCAAGTACATAGACTGTGTCATTCGACCATGTGGCGGTCCCGGTAGTACCCGAAACAATCGTTGTGTCCTGTGCAGAGACAATGCTCGCGAAGAACCCAAAAAACATAAAAAGTAAAAGTCTCATCTTGAACATCATTGAAAAAGTTAGTTTGAGGTTCGGAAAAGTGGATTAGTCAATGCGAAATGTTAGGGACATGGAGTAGGTTCTTCCCATTCTTGTGTTTGTAAACACAAATTCACTCCCTCGTAAATCTTGCGTGAATTTGTACTCTGGGTTGAGGAGGTTGTTGGCCCTTACCCTCAGAGAGAGATACTGACCAATCGTTTTAGAAACAGAAAAATTGAGGGAGGGTCTTGGTTGCTCATAGATATCCGGAGATCCGGCCACACCGACAAATGACAATCTTGGACCGAAGACATTGGCTCCAAGGCTCACTTGCAGCCCCAAATCGTCACGATCTACATACGCCAACTCTGCGTTGAAAACATAAGGTGATTGCCCGAAAAGAGGCCTGGATTCACCTCTGGTAGAATCTACACTACTGATGGCCCTGATTTCAGCACCTGTCAGTCTGGCCTCCGAATAATTGAAGGATGCATTCGTGGACAGTTTGAGCTTGCTGAGTTGTGGCGAAACAAAGCCAAAATTCTTTTGAAATTCGATTTCAATCCCTCCAATAAATGCAGATTCTCGATTCACGTATTTGAAGCGAATATTGTTGGTGTTGGCATTACTATCCTGGGCAATTTCAATAGGATTCTGGAAGGCTTTGTAAAAAGCACTTACAGACAGCAATTCATCCAAAGCCGGAAACCACTCCCATCGGAAATCAAAATTTGATATCAACGTTCTCTCCAGATTTGGGTTTCCTTCATATACCGGGCCTCCGATATATGGCAATCGCTGGAAAGGTGACAGCTCAACAATTGTCGGTCTGGCCAAGGTTCTGGAATATCCAGCCCGAAAATTGGTATTTTCATTCACCCGATAAATCACACTTGCAGCTGGTAACAGATCGGTCAAGTTAATTTGCCCGGTAGCGGTAGTAGAGTCCCCATCATCCAAAAACTGCAGAAGCATAGAATCTTTGGGGGTGATTTGCATCTCCGTCGTCTCCGCTCTCAATCCACCGACGAAGTTGAAACGAGGACCAAGCGGCATTTCTACCATGGCGTAAGCCGCAGTAATGGTTTGCGTAGCATCGAAAACATTGGTCGGCTGTGTCTGATCCTGATAGTAGAGACCTTGAAAGAGCTCATCCCGAATGAGCTTCCCATTTTCATCAAGTTTGACCGAGATAAAGTTATCATCCGCCAGATAATCACCTACCTCACCTGCAAATTTTCGATCATCTGATCCAGTATCAAATATTTCGAAACGGGTTTCCCGAAAGCTTCTCTCCTTAGTGGTGTAGGCCCCTCCAAAGCGAATGGCTCCTTTGTTATCTGTAGCAATTCCAGGAATTTTTAATCGAAAATTCAATCGAGAATCAAAATTTTGTTCATCAAGATCCCGATAAAACCTGAGTGGTCTCTCATATCCATTATTGTTGATGATGGCGAAGGTGGTGTCACTCCCCCCCATAGCATTGGGCTGAGCATCAAACTCGTAAGCAAAGAACCGCATATCAGGCTCGTATTGCCGTGCATCGGCGGAAGACACAATCCAGTCTGCCGAAAAAGATTCACTAAATGCGTGTTCTCCCTGTCCCTGAATAATGGTAATACTTCTTTCTATGTACCCAGATCTGTTGGTGGCAAAGCTACCCCGGTAACCCGATTCGTTATTTAGTTCTCCGGAGAAGGTCTCTCCAAAGGAAGTTCCATTTTGATTTCTCATCAGATTCAGGGAGAATTTATGGCGGGAGAAAGGCTTGTAGGAAATCTTCGCCAGACCTCCCCAAAGGATATTTTCTTGGCCACGGGCTCCCTTAAAGCGATTTGCAGCATCAAGATTTGTGGATCCCTGGCTTCTCAACCTCCACAAATTGTTTTCTACCTGATCATAATAATCAAATGATTGGCTGTATGTCCCTCCTATAATAAAACCAAGCGGCCTACCAAACAGAGAAAGTTGATTACCCACTGATAATTGGTAGCTATTTTCATATCCAGAGTTGCGATTGACTGGTAAAAAACCTGTCTGGAAGGTGCGAGAAGCTGTATCGAGTAAAGGGCCCTTGCTAGAAATTTCATTGATGGTCGTGAATGCCTCCAAGCGTGGCAAGGTACCATTCAGCCTATTGTTGATGTAGTCCGGGATATCTCTGATTGAATTTCCCAACCCTAATCGATCGCCTTCATACCTTGTATCTGCAATAAAATCATCTGTAAAAGTAGCCTGGGAATTAACTCCAACTGATGCAGAGGCTCTCACCGTCAACCGATCAGGGAAATCCTTGGTTCTCACATCTACCAATCCCCCGGAAAAAGACCCAGGAAGATTAGGGGTGAAATTTTTATAAACCAGAATATTATCAATGAGATTAGACGGAAAAATATCTAGTTGAACGGTATTTTTATTGGGGTCCAGACCGGGCAACTCAGCACCATTCAACATTGTCTTAGAATATCGGTCTCCAAGCCCCCGCACATACACGTATTTTCCACCTTCAATCGTCACCCCTACGACCCTTTGTATAGCAGCGGCAGCATTCGCATCCCCAAGCCTACGGGATTGATCAAGGGTCACACCATCAATGGTATTGAAAGAAGTCCTCTTGATGTTAAATAGAGTTACCTCAGAAGCCTGACTTCTCTTGGCCACGATTTCCACACCTTCGATCATGGCATCTTCTTCATTCAGCAGATGATCAGAGAAGGCCACCGCACCAGAAGGAACATCCACCGAAACAGTGTCGTTGACATATGATATGTAAGAAACAACCACCTGATAACGCCCTTCCGGTAGCGAAACAGAATAAGCTCCCTCAATATCTGAATAAGCCCCTCCCTTCACAGTACCGCTTTGGATAAACCTCACAGTTGCGCCCAACAGGACCTCACCTGTATTTCCATCAACAATTTTGCCTCGAGCAGTACCCGCTCTGTCAGTTCCTTGACTTTGGGCGGTTATGGGGTTTATCCATGAAAATACGGATAGTAGAATCGTTAGTAGGAGAAATTTATTCATGAGCCTAAATAGCTGAGGTTGTTGGTGCATCACGTAAGACAAAGGTAACTTCAGCAAAAAAAAGGCACTGGCAAGGAAGCATTAACGATGTATTAAGTAATAGAG
>CAZLKP010000063.1:7938-12171 GCA_964560095.1 uncultured Bacteroidia bacterium | reverse complement strand
GCCCTGGGTTAACAAATGATTAACGCAGATAAAATCTTCGCGCCTACATCCACCTAAAAATCTGCCTTCAGATAAAATAAAGCCGGAAATATTTCGCTATGTTGAGAACGGATCTTTTTCTTTATCCCTTGCTGCCTATATGAGTAATCTGTACTATCTGGCTGTATTTTCCCTCCTGATGTGGGTGGGACCTTCGGGTTTGCAACCAGTGATGGGGCAGCCGCCCAATAGCCGCGAGGTGTCCCCCCAACCCTCTTTTCGAGTCTCGGTTTTGGAGCAGCAAAAGCAGGCCCTAGAATCAGATCTGCAGCAACGGATTCGAAGCTATCATCAGCTCCCCAATGCCGCCAGATCTCAAGCCAGAATTGATATCGAATCCTTGCTGTTTGCTCTCTTCGACCTGAACATGAGCCAATTGGAATCTCAGTCCAAATCTCTTCGCGAAACCCTTCGCAGGATGGAACAAGATCCAAACTACCGCCAAAAAACCAGGGAGATCGAACAGTTGAAAGCCGCCCTGAGAGAGGTAGAAAACAGCCTATCTTACCGAAGGCAGTATCGCAACCAGATTGTTTCACAAAAATTATCAGAGCTGATCGGCGGATAATCAACCGCCGGAAGAATCAGGTGGCTGGGTATCTTCTTTCAGCTGGCTGATTTTGGCCTGGACCAGCGGAATCAGCGCAGATTTTGTCAATTCGGCATCAGCGAGGATTTCCTCCAATCTCGTAATCGTTTCTTTTACACTCCCTGCCCCCGATTCTTCGGTGGCTTTGTAGTACAACAGGGCTGTTTTTAAATCGTCTTCACGGAAGCTAAAAATATCCGTATTTTGTACCCATCCCTTTCGGGCTTTCTTTTCACCCGAAATATGGACCCATTCCCCCTTGCGTTCCAGCACGATCACGATCTCTCCAATTTCCAGGCCTTCGTTTCGCAGTGTCATGAGGTCGGGCCTGCGATATAGTTCTGATTCCGAAATAATAACCGCCAATCTGCCACCTTTTTCAAACAACTCTTCATATACCCAGCCTTCTTCTCCATCGAGGAGGCGAATTTTCATGTACACCCTGTTTTCAGCTTCCAGTGTATCGTATGCTCCAAGCATTTCTACCCGCTCGCCGTAATAAATCGGTACAAGGTAATTCTGCTGCCGGTCTGATGTGTAATTATTTTTCCCAGGTTCGCGTCTGAGCCCCACCACAGGCCAAACACAAATGGCTGTGTGGGCATGCTCCCCTCTAAGGGTATCTTCATTCCAGACTTTATCAAGAGCGACCGAATCTTTTTCTGCGGTGGTGTAAGCGTCGGAATTTTGACATCCGCTCATCCACAACACCCCCAGAGATACAGCCATACAACATACACCGTGCAGAATACGAGTCATGAATATTCCAATTGCTGATACTAAGTTACTGAAGACCGAAGATTATAGCAAAGTAAGAAAAATGGGAAACAGGCGTTTCTATCGGCCTCATCTTATGCGAAGATGTAGCTTTTTTGATAGGAATGAATAAGCAAGGAGAAGGTTTTACAGATGTACGTAAGATTTTCGCAGAATTCGAAGTGCTGAAAAATCCGTTGTGAGGTATGGCAATAATTTATATTTTCGCCATAATTCGACTCTAACGATCTAACCTTGGTAGCTATGCATGGGAGAGATGAAGTGTATTCAGAAAAGATAAGGGCCGGTAAACGAACGTACTTCTTTGACGTTCGCGCGACCCGTTCCAATGACTATTACATCACCATTACCGAGAGCAAGCGAAAATTCAACAGTCGGGGATACGACAAGCACAAAATTTTCCTTTATAAGGAGGACTTCAACAAATTCCTTGCCTCCCTGGGAAAGACCATTGATCACGTCAAGGAGGAGTTGATGCCCGACTACGACTATGAAGAGTTTGACCGCAGAAGAGAGGAGTACGAAAACAATAATAACTCCGAAAGCTATGACGAACAGTACGATGAGGACCATGTAGGGTCTGAAAGCCTGACGACGCGCTGGGAAGACTGACTTTCTGATCTGCAGCCTCAAACAGACTGAGAATACTTCGGGCTCCTCTTGCCCGAAGTATTTTTTTATTTCGATTTCTTCTGGCAGATTACTTTGTTGTTCACACCGGAATAAACCATGATATCGACATTGATAGATCACCAGGTTTTTCGCAAAGCAAGACGTACCTTGCAACGGCGTCCCTGGATTGCTGTTTGTGCAGGAGTAGGACTCTGTGCGGCCTTTTTCCCGGCCCTGCTCTATGCGGCTATCTGCCTGAATCTGGTCGGAGATATTCCGGCTGCCTCTTCCCATATCGACCACGAGAACCTGGAAGCCGCCCGCATCTATTCCATTGATGGGGTGCTCCTGGGAACCTACCACATCGAAAATCGCGTAAGCATCCCATTCGATTCGATTCCCACAAGTGTAACAGATGCCCTGATCGCCACAGAAGACCATCGCTTCTATCAGCATCAAGGAATTGATGTGCCCAGCCTGTTCCGGGTTCTTTTTCGCTCCATTTTGATGATGGACGAGCAATCGGGAGGGGGAAGCACCATTTCACAACAGCTGGCAAAGGCCTGGTATCCCAGAGAGGAGTGCTCCGGCTGGGGGTTTCTTGTCACCAAATTCTCTGAAATGGCCATTGCCAGAGATCTGGAATCTAGCTTCACCAAGCAGAAAATCCTGGAATTATATCTCAACTCCGTCTCTTTTGGAGAAGAGATTTTTGGGATAGAGGCCGCAGCATCCAGATATTTTTCCAAAACGTGCTCCCAACTGAAACCACATGAAGCTGCTTTGCTGATCGGTATGCTGAAAGCTCCCTCCAGGTATCATCCCGTCAAACATCCCAAACCTGCTAGATTTAGAAGAAATGTGGTTCTCACGCAGATGCACAAACATGGATTCATTGATGAAAACCGGTATCACCTTCTGATCCACCAATCTCTAGGCACTCAATACAGCAAAAACAGCCATCATGAAGGGCTGGCTCCCCACCTCCGGGAGCATCTCAGGCAAGAGCTCAAAGCCTGGTGCCAGCGATACAATGAAGCCAAAGGCCAGACCATTGATCTGTATCGATCAGGCCTCTCTGTGACAGTCAGCATTCACAGCAGGGCCCAGGCATTTGCCGAGAAAGCCGTCCGGGATCAAATGAAGCTTCTGCAACAAACCTTCGATCAGCACTGGAACAACCACGACAAGCAGCGAAACGCCAATGGCCTGATTGAGGAAATGATCAGCAAGTCTCGGCGTGTGATGGCCTGGAAACGAGCCGGAGCCAGCGAGGAAGAGATTGCCCAACACCTGAACACCACCTATACCCTGCCCGGATTTTCCTGGAACCCACAGCCAGATTCTGTATCAGTGCTGGATTCTATCATCCAGGAAGCATACACGTTGCAGGCAGGTTTACTGGCCATGGACCCCGACAACGGCCACGTGAGAGCCTGGGTAGGTGGTATCAATCACCGGTTTTCTGCCTTCGATCAGGTTCTGGCAACCCGCCAAACAGGATCTGTGTTTAAGCCTGTTTTGTATGCTACGGCCATGAATATCGGCGAAGATCCCTGTGGATATATCTCGAATGAGCGGGAAGAGTATGTGGAATATCAAAACTGGAACCCCAGAAACTCAGATAATTTCTATGGAGGCTTGTTTTCAATGGAGGGAGCCCTGAAAAATTCTGTCAATGTCGTGTCTGCCCGATTGATCATGAAAATAGGATTAAAGCCCGTCATCAAATTTGCCCGCAAACTGGGTATTCAAAGCGAATTGCCAGAGGTCCCGTCTATCGCTCTGGGGGCCGCAGACCTATCCCTGAAAGAAATGGTGAATGCCTACGCAACATTTGCCAATGAAGGCAAATATGTCAGGCCCAGAATTATTCTGAGAATTGAGAATCGGAGAGGACAGATTCTGGCTGACTACGCAGCACCGGACCCCGGCACATCGGTCATGTCAGGAAGCCATGCACAGATGATTACGCACATGCTGTCGGAGGCTATCAATCATGGCACAGGCAGAGCTCTGAGGTCACGGCATAAGCTGAGCCTGGATCTGGCTGGAAAAACCGGCACAACACAGAAGCAGCGGGATGGCTGGTTTCTGGCCTACCATCCATCCATCGTGGTAGGCGCCCGTGTAGGAGCACCTGATCCGCGGGTGCACTGGCGATCTCTCCGACTGGGCCAGGGAGCGACCACCGCACTCCCGATTGTCGGGTATTT